>JANQKX010000169.1 GCA_028280915.1 Kiloniellaceae bacterium | reverse complement strand
CTCTTTTGCAGGCTTTGGCGGCCTATCAGCCCTATTTGGAAGTTGCGGAAGCTTATGCGGTGTTGGCCGAAGCGCCGGAAGAGTGGGCGGATGCGCCTGAAGTGTGGCAGGCCGCGATCGCGCCCTTTGGCCCGGTCGCTGATCAATAGATCGTAAATTTTTTCGTTTTTTTGGAACGTGCCGTGCGGGGTGATTGGGAACTTTGTGAAGTTCCCGTTGTTAATAATTATTAACGGCGGCTCCGTCTTGGAGGCCCCGTTCCTTTGATCTGACTTAAGGGGAGAAAGTTCATGTGGAAGCCCATCACTGCCGGCGTTGCCGCGGTTCTGCTCATGGCGGGTAGCTTGACGGCCTGCGACGAAGCGCAACAGCAGTCTCAAGTGCCGGAGTCAAGCGAAACCGACGCCACCAGCACCGAACAAGACACGACGGCTCAGTAAGCCGCCGCGTCAGTTATCGGCTGCAGGATCGGGCGTCGTCGACAGGCGGCATGCGGCCCTGCAGCATTTTTTTGCCCGAACCCTCCTCGCCCCATTGGGGCGCGGGAGGGTTTTGGGTTTTTTTGGGTAATACTACTCCGCGGTGCGGATGCGATTGTTGTTGGGGTCGTAAAGGCAAGGTTCGCAGACCTGGGCCGGCACCATCTGCCCCAGCAGCTGGACCTGTAGGTCGGTACCCAGATCGGCCAAGTCCGGCGTCACAAAGCCCATGGCGATGTTTTGCCCGACACGGAAGCCCCAGGCCCCGGAGGTGATGGTGCCCACGAGCTTGCCGTCATTTAGGATGGAATCTCCCGCATGGGCCGGGGCCTCGTCATCGTTGAGGGTTAAGGTAACGAATCGCCGGCGCGGCTCTTTTCGGGCCAGGAGGGCGGGTTTGCCGATGAAGTCCTTTTGCAAGTCGACGAAACGATCCAAGGCGCTTTCGAAGGGATCGAATTCGGTGATCAGGTCGCCTTTCCAGTGCCGGTAGCCCTTTTCCAGGCGCATGGACTCCGTGGCATAGAGGCCAAAAAAGCCAAGACCATGCTTCGTACCGGCATCAAGCAAGGTTTCATAAGCGTTGATCAACTGCCCGTTGGGGATATGAAGCTCCCAGGCTAGTTCGCCGGAAAAACTGACCGACATGGCCAGCGCCTCGGCGGTGCCGATATGGCAGGGCCGCACGGAAAGCCAGGGGAAGCCCTGCCGGGACCAGTCCGTGTGTGGAGCGGCGTCCTGCAAAAGCGCCCGGGACCGAGGACCGGCCACCACCAGGATGGTGTATTGGTCGGTCAGGCTTTCGATTCGAATGTCGCTGCCGGCCGGTAGATGGTCTTGCAGCCAATCCATATCGTGATACTCGGCCGCCGCGGCCGAGCCGAACCACGCCCGGTCGGGTGCCAGGTTGGCGATGGTGGCCTCGCCCTTGATGTTGCCCTGGTGGTTCAGGAAGTAACCCAAGCTGACCTTGCCGGGCTTGCGGGAGATTCGCGAACAAAACACCTGGTCCAGCCAATCGTATAGGCCCGACCCGGAGAGGGCGTAGCGGTTGAAGCCCGAAACCTCCATAAGCCCCACGCCCTTTTGCAGCGCGGTTACTTCCTTGGCCACCACCGGATGCCAACTGGCGAAGCGGAAGCTGTGGGTTTCCTCGAAGTCCGGGGCCGGCTTGTAAAAGCTCGCCCGTTCCCAGCCGTTGACCACCGCGAAGGCAGCCCCCCTTTCCCGCAGCAGGGGATAGAGCGGCGTGGTCTTGGCCTGGCGCCCGGCTGGTCGGTGCTCGTGGGGCATGTGAAAGCGGAATTCGTTTTGATAGTCCTCGATGGCCTTGAGGGCGGTATATGCCTCGTTGGCATGGCGGGTGAAGCGCCGGGGGTCCAGACACCAGGTGTCCCACTCGCTCTCTCCGTGCACGATCAACTCGGCCAGGATCTTGCCATGGCCGCCCCCTTCGCCCAGGCCGGCGCGCAGGCCCACGATGCAAAAGGCGTTGCGCTTGGCGGGCACCCGCCCGACCAGGGGCAGGCCGTCGGCCGAATAGGTGATGGGCCCGTTGATCACCGAATGAATGCCCGTGCGGGTCAGGCAGGGTAGGCGGGCAAAGACCCGCTCCATGTTGTCCAGGCAGCGATCCAGATCGCTGGGGCAAAGGGCGTTGGTGAAATGAGGGTCTATGCCGCCCAGGCCCCAGGTCTTGCAGCCCTGTTCGTAGATTCCCACCAGCAAGCCCTTTTTCTCCTGACGGGAATAAAAATCGTCCAAGGGATCGCGGATCAGGGGCACCCGGTGGTCCAGGGCTTCCAATTCGGGGATGGGTTCGGTGAGGAAGTATTGATGCTCCATGGAGACCACGGGGTGATAGGCCCCCATCATGCCCGCCACCTCGTTGACCCGATAGCCGCCGGCGTTGACCACGATTTCGCAAGCGATGTCCCCCGCCGGGGTGTGCACCATCCACTCATGATTGGGCTTTTGGCTCAGGCCCGTCACGGGTGTATGCCGGTACACCTGGGCGCCGGCCTGGCGGGCGTGATAGGCCAGGGCCTGGGTCAATTGTGCCGGGTCGATATCCCCGTCGAAAGGGTCCCACAGCGCGCCCAGCAGCTCATGGGTCTCGATCAGGGGGTGGCGCTTTTTGCATTCGGCCGGGTCCAGCAGTTCAAAGTCCACGCCCATGCCCCGGGCCATGGAGATAAAATGGTTATAGCCGTCCAAATGGTCTTGGGTGGCGGCCAGGCGCAGGCCGCCGTCGCCGTGATGGTAGTTGATGGGATAAGCCGGGTCGGCCGCCAGCTTGCTGTAAAGCTGGATGGAATGGCTTTTCAATCCGACCATGGTTTGCACGGGGCCGAAGTTGGTCACCTGGGCTGCGGAGTGCCAGGTGGTGCCCGAGGTCAGTTCGTCCCGCTCCAGCAAGACCACATCCTGCCAACCTTCCTGGGTGAGATGATACAAGGTGGAGCATCCGGCGATGCCGCCCCCGATGATGACCACCCGCGCTTGGGATTTCATGGCCTTTGTCCTCTTCAAGAAGTCTCTTGCAAAATGGGTCTCTGGGCATCCTCCGCGCCCAATGCCCCAAGATTAACGATCGCTGCTTGCCTGGTTCAATGGTGTCCGCGGCCTGGCCCAAGGAGAGGGCCGTCTCCCGAATTCCCCTAATCTGTTGATTTTAATGTATAAAAATTGTTCTAAATTGATGAACTATGGGTTCTTATTTTTTGGACTTCGTTTGTGCCTTTGCCAAGAGCCGCTGTCTTGCGTCACTCTAAAGCAAATCCGGGGCGGCGCCCGGCGCGCCCGGTCCGGTGATTGTTTCGGCGCTTGAGAGATGCGGGGGCGGTTGAGGGATGACGTCAGAGGAACGCAGACATTCCCGGCGGGGCCGGGCGCGGGCCGACCGCATCGCCGCGCGCACGGCGGCGCGGCCTCAGGTGAACCCCAGCCCGCCCGGGCAGCTGGGTGGTCACTATCGGCCCTTGCGAGACGCGCAGGTAAAGGAGATTTTTGCCACCGCCGTCCGCATCCTCGACCAGATCGGTATGGCCGAAGTGCCGCCCGTTGTGGAAGCCCGGGCCTTGGAAAAGGGCGCGCGCATCAATGAGCTGGGTCGGCTGTCCTTTTCCCAAAGTTTTGTCGAGGACATGATCGATGGCGCATGTAAGCGTTTTGTCTTTCACGGCCGCGATCCGGCGCACGATTTTGAGATCGGCGGCGAGCGGGTTTTTTTCGGGACCGGCGGCGCCGCCGTGCAGACCTTGGACCTGGACAGTGGCCTCTACCGCCCGGCGACCCTGGCCGACCTCTATGATTTCACCCGCCTGGCCGATGTTCTGCCCAATGTGAGCTGGTTCACCCGTTGCTGCGTGGCGACCGACCTGGAGGATATCCTCGATCTGGATGTGAACACCGCCTACGCCCTTTTGGCCGGCACGAAAAAGCCGGTCGGCATGAGCTTCACCCTGGGGCCCCACGTGGACCCCATCATCGCCATGTTCGATACCGCCTTGGGCGGGGAGGGGCGCTTTGCCAAGCGGCCGTTTTGCAAGGCACACATCAGCCCGGTGATCTCGCCCTTGCGTTATGGCGAGGACGCGGTGGACGTGACCCTGGCCTGCATTAAACACAATGTCCCCATAAATGCCATCATCGCCGCCCAGTCTGGTGCGACGGCGCCGGCCACGCTCGCGGGCATGTTGGCCCAGACCACGGCGGAAACCCTGGCCGCCTTGATTTTGGTCAACCTCTTCGCGCCCGGCTATCAGATGATTTTCTCCAACTGGCCTTTGGTGATCGACCTGCGCACCGGTGCTTTTTGCGGCGGCGGCGGGGAGATCAGCGTGCTCAACGCGGCGGCGGCCCAGATCGGCAACTGGCTCGGCCTGCCCTCGGGCGTGGCCAGTTCCATGGCCGACGCCAAGGCGCCCGATGCCCAGATGGGCAGTGAAAAGGCCCTGGCCGCCTTGGCCGCGGGCCTGGCGGGCGGCAACATGATTTATGAGTCCTCCGGCATGATGGCGAGCCTGTTGGGCGCCTCCTTCGAAGCCTTCGTGTTGGACAACGACATGCTGGGCCACGTCCACCGGGCCATCCGGGGCGTGGAAGTGACGGAAGAGACCCTGGGCTTCGAGGCCATCAAGGCGGCGGTACTGGGAGAGGGGCATTTCCTTGGCTCGGAACAGACCATGGGCGCCATGGAACGGGACTACTTCTATCCCGAGCTGGCCGACCGGGACGACCCGGCCACTTGGGAGGAAAAAGGCGCGGAAGACATCTGGGTCAAGGCCAAACGGCGGGTGCGGGACATTCTGGAGAACCACCATCCCCGATACCTGGACCCGTCGGCGGACCAAGCCATCCGGGATCGCTTCAACATCCTGCTGCCCGTTGATCGGCTGTAAATCGGGCCGGGAACTTGTTCCCTAATCGAGGATGCGCAGTTCGCTCTTCAGCCAAGGGGCGAGGGCGATCGCCGGCTCGATGGCCCGCTGATGCAGGAGGTCCCGGCACAGGGCGGCCAGGATTTCCGGGAGGTCACCCAGTTCCTTTCGGCGGGCCGCCAGGTAGACGGTGCGGGTCAAGCCCGGTGCCGGCAGGGGCCGAATTTCCAGGTTGCGTAAAAGATCCTGACTGTCGAGCACGCAAAGGGGCGTGGTGATGGCCCAGCCGCGGGCCTTGCCCACCATGGCAAAGACCGATCGGGAGGCATCAAAGGAATACTTACCCGCCGGTGCGATGCGCAGGCGGTTAAGGTGCTGCTCGATCCGCCGGCCCAACGGGAGTTGGTCGCTGTAGCGAATAAACGGCTGTTCCAAAATCACGTCGTTGAAATCCTCGGCCGGCGGCAGATCGGCCGTGCAGACCAGGACAAAGGGCTCGCGCAATAAGGGGACAATATAAAACTCGCCGGGGGACTGGGGCGGATCGGCTGTGACAACGATATCCTGTTCCCGCTGAGTCAAGGCCGTGGTCAAGCCGTCGGACAAGCCGGAGGTAGCGGAAAACCAGCACTGGGGGTAGCGGTCTTTCAGATGGTCCACCAAGTCGGGTGTCAGGGAGGCAT
>JANQKX010000154.1 GCA_028280915.1 Kiloniellaceae bacterium | reverse complement strand
CGCCTTTTCCAGCGCCGCCACGAATCCCGCCGGGTCGCGCACGGTCTCCAAAAACAGCGCCAGCACCTTGGTGGAGGGCATCTCCAGCGCGTAGTCCATGTAGTCGGCCAGGCTGGCGCCGATCTCCTGCCCCGGCGAGACCACCAGGTTAAAGCGCAGCCGCGGGTCGTTGCTGCTGAGCAAGACAAAGACCGAGCCGGAATGGCACAGCAGGGCGATGCCGCCGGGCTTTTGCGCCGGCGGCGACTGGAAGGAGACGTGAATGCCCTGCTCCAAATTATAATAACCCATGCCATTGCCGCCCAGCACGGACAGGCCCGCTTCCCTGGCTTTGTCCTTTAAGCGCTGCAGCAGCTTGGGTTCCCGATCATCGGCCAGATAAAGGTTGTCGAAGATAGCGATGGCCCTGGCCCCGGCGGTAACCGCTTCGTCAAACAATGTTTCGATTCGCTGGGTGCCGACCCCGAGCACGGCCAGATCCACTCTTTCCGGCAGCGCGGCCAGGCTCTCGTAACAGGCCAGTCCCTCCACCTCCCGGTAGCTTGGATTGACCGGATAGATGGTGCCGCCATAGCCACCGCGCCGCAGCACCCGCACCATGTCGTTGCCGATGCTGCCCGCCCGCGTCGACGCGCCGACCAGCGCCACGGAGCGGGGCGCCAGCATGGGCGCGAGCCGATGATCTTGCCTGCCGTCCTCGCCACCTGCTGCCATGCCCCTTGCCGCCATGCCCCTCGCCTCCCTTGGGATGCCCGCAACCGAACTTTCGAAACACTGCCTTTTTTGCCCGCGGCGTTGCAATAGGCGCTGTCCTCCGGCAACAATGCGCCGCGGAATAAAAAAAGGGGAAAGGCAAGGATGAACCCGTTAAAACTGCATAGCGAGCCCCTGCAGGACGCCTGGCTGGATGCTTACGGCCATCTCAACGAGGCCTACTATCTGGTGCCCTTCACCAACACCACCTGGAAACTGCAGGACCATTTCGGGGTGGGCGTACCCTATTTCGAAGCCACGGGCTGCGCCATCTATACCCTGGAATCCCACCTCCGGTACGTCAGCGAAGTGCGGGCACCCGCCCATCTGGAGGTGGAATCCCTGATCTTCGACTTTAAGCCCAAGGTCCTGCGCTTTGCTCACATCATGAAAGTGGGAGATACCGAGGCCGCAACGGTCGAATGCCTGGTGTTGCACTACAACACCCGGGAAAATCGGGCGACCCCCTTTCCCGAGACCGCCCTGGCGGCCCTGGAAGCGGCCAAGGTGACCCAGTTGCCCGATTGGGCCGGCCAATCCATCGGCCTCAAATAAGGACCAAACTTGGCCATAAAAGATCAGCGCATAAAAAGATCCAATCCAAATGCCAAAAAAATAATATTTTAACTATGCACGGGCCCTGCCTAAGCTGACAACAACAGGGCCGTAAAACAAAAAAGAACCGTGAGGCACACGTTCTGAAAGCAAAAACCGGGGAAAATCGTTCGCCGGGAAATCCTTTGCCGGAAGAGCGTTTATTCGGTGGGAGACTTGATGCCTGAGACCGACGTGAATGTGAGCGCCGCGCGAAGCGACTCGCCGGACGCCGCGCCCCAAAGCCGGGCCGCCGTGGCGATTAAGGCCGTGCGCAAGGTCTTCGGCCTGCCGCCGGCGCAGGTGACCGCCCTCAGCTCCGTCTCCTTCGACATCGCCGACAACGAGTTTTTCACCCTGCTCGGCCCCTCGGGCTGCGGCAAAACCACGCTGTTGCGCCTGATCGCCGGTTTCGAGCAGCCCACGGACGGGGAAATCCTGCTGTTCGGCGAACACCTGGAAGGCCTGCCGCCCAACAAGCGGCCGGTCAACACGGTGTTTCAGCAATATGCTCTCTTTCCCCACATGTCCATTCGCGACAACATCGGCTTTGGCTTGAAGATGCTGGGCGTGGACAAATCCGAGATCGCCCAGCGCACCAAGCGCATGCTGGAGCTGATCCAAATGGAGAGCTTCGGCGATCGCCGGCCCTCCCAGCTATCCGGCGGCCAGCAGCAGCGCGTGGCCCTGGCCCGTGCCTTGGCCCCTTCCCCCAAGGTGCTTTTGCTGGACGAGCCCCTGTCGGCCTTGGACCTGAAGCTGCGCCAGGCCATGCGGGTGGAACTGAAACAGCTGCAGCAGGAAACCGGCATCACCTTCGTCTTCGTCACCCATGATCAGGAAGAAGCCCTGACCATGTCCGACCGCATCGCCGTCATGTCCGCCGGCGAACTGCAGCAGGTGGGCAGTGCCAAGGACATCTACGAGGCGCCCCGCAACCGCTTCGTCGCCGATTTCATCGGTGAGACCAATTTCCTGGACGTGACCGTGGAAGAAGTCTCGGGATCTCAGGCCCTGTGCCGTTTCGGCCCGGCCCGGCTGACCTGTTCCACCGCCGGCCCCACGACGGCGGGCAGCGCCGGTCATGTCTCCATCCGGCCGGAGCGTCTGAGCCTGACCCGCCCCAGCAACGATGATGACCTGGTGGGCACCTTGGAGCGGCTGATCTATTTGGGCACGGACACCCAGCACCTGGTGCGACTGGACGACGGTACCGAAATCACGGTGCGGGCGCAGAACGCCCACGACAGCAGCCTGGACATCGCGGTGGGCGAAAAGGCCGCCCTCAAAATCGACACGGGCGCAGCGCGCCTCTTGGTGGACTGATGGCGGGCGGACCGGCAGCCGGCGGCGGCGCGTCATCCAGCACCTTCGCGGGGATCCGCCATTGGCTGTTGCTGCCGTCATGGCTGGTGATCGGCTTTTTCCTGCTGCTGCCCGTCTTGTTAATGCTGGTTTATTCCTTCCTCACCAAGGATTTTCGCGGCGGGGTGATCTGGGAGTTTTCCCTTGCCGCCTATGATCAGTTCATCTTCGACCGGGGCCTCTTCGGCGACGAGCCGCCCACCATCGAATGGATCTACATCCAGATTTTCTGGCGCTCCATCTGGCAGGCCCTGCTGGCCACCATCTTATGTTTGGTGATCGGCTTCCCCACCGCCTATTTCATCGCGACGCGCCCGCAAAACACCCGGATGTTGTGGCTGTTTTTGATCACCGTGCCCTATTGGGTCAATCTCTTGATCCGCACGGTGTCCATGAAATTCCTGATCCGCGACAACGGGCCGCTCAACGAGTGGTTCCTGGCGGCCGGCCTGCTCGACAGCCCCATTCGTATGATCAACACGGATTTCGCCGTGCAGCTGGGACTGTTCTATTCCTACCTGCCCTTCATGGTCCTGCCCATCTACGCCTCGGTGGAGCGGTATAACTTCGCCCTTTCCGAGGCCGCGGCCGACCTTTATGCGGACCGCTGGACCGCTTTGCGCCTGGTGGTGATCCCCGCCGTGTCACCGGGCATCATCGCCGGCTGCATTCTGGTTTTCGTGCCCAGCCTGGGCGCCTTTCTGGCACCGGACCTCCTGGGCGGGGCGAAGAACTTCATGATCGGCTCCCTGATCGAGGAGCAATTCAAGGGCAACGCGGGCAACTGGCCCTTTGGCGCCGCCGCCTCCATGATCCTTTTGACCATGGTGCTGATCGTGCTCATGATCTACGCGCGGCAACAGGCCCGCGGCGAGCGGGAGGGGCGCTGACATGGCGGCGAAGGCCCACGATATCCGGCGCTACCCGGCCTTTTTATGGATCACCTTGCTGTGCCTCTTCGTGCTCTATGGCCCCTTGATCATCGTGATGATCTACAGCTTCAACGACTCCGTCTCCATCACCCGCTGGGGCGGCTTTAGCCTGCGCTGGTACGAGGATGTCTTTTTCGGCCCGGAGGCGGCCAAATTCAAGGCCGCCGCGTGGAATTCCCTTTCCATCGCCGTGATGGCCGCCACCAGCGCGACCATGATCGCCACCTGCGCGGCCATCGCCATGATCCGCGGCGGGTCCTTCCGCGGCAAGTCCATGACCTTCGCCTTGATCAGCCTGCCGCTGATGGTGCCCGAGATCGTCACCGCCGTGGCCACTTTGATCTTTTTCAGCGCCATCAGCTTTACCCGTGGCTACTTCAGCATCGTGATGGCGCACATCGTGTTTTGCATCCCCTTTGCCTACCTGCCCATATCGGCCCGCCTGCAAGGCATCGAGGCCACCTACGAGCAGGCGGCCCAGGATCTTTACGCCAGCCGTAGCCAGGCCTTTTGGCAGGTGCTCATGCCGCTCATGATGCCCGGTATCATCAGCGGCTTTTTGCTGGCCTTCATCATTTCCCTGGACGATTTCATCATCACCAATTTCGTCAAGGGTGCCGGTATCGAGACACTGCCCACGGCGATCTTCGGCTCGGTCAAGCAAGGCATCAAGCCCAACATCATGGCCCTGTCCACCTTGATGCTGATGGTCTCGATCTTCTTCGTCACCGTTTCTTACTTCGCCGGAAAAAGCGGGGCCAAGACGGAGCGATAGTTTTCAATGGAGTGAAGGCGGCAAAGCCTTCAAAAAATAGGGAGAAAGTGAATGAGGAAATTTTTGAAACTCGGCGCCGCGGCCTTGGCGCTCACCATGGTGTCGGGCGGCATGGCCCAGGCACAGGAAAAACTCTCCATCTATCACTGGTTCGAATACATTCCCCAAGAACTCTTGGATAAGTTCAGCGAGGAAACCGGGATCGAAGTCACCATGGACACCTTCGATTCCAACGAGGCCATGCTGGCCAACTTGAAAGCCGGCTCCCTGGGCTCCTACGACGTGGCCGTGCCCGGCGACTACATGGTGGAGATCATGATCAACGAGGGCATGCTGGACACCTTCGAGTCCAGCGAGCTCAGCAATTTCGGCAACATTCAGCCCCAATGGGTCGACGTGCCCTTTGATCCAGGCCGCAAGCATTCCATCCCCTATCAGTGGGGCTCCACCAGCTTTTCCGTGAACCGGGACGACTTTGGCGGCGACATCAACACCACCTCGATCCTCTTCGATCCGCCCGCCGACCTGCAGGGCAAGATCAACATGCTGGATTCCCAAGGCGAGGTGCTGACCATGGCCTCCCTGCACCTGGGCATTCCCCAGTGCAGCCAAGACCGGGAGCAGTTGAAGGCCCTGGACGAACTGCTGCAGGGCGCCAAGCCCCACTGGGCTTCCTTCAACTCCGACGGGGCCAAGGACGTGCTGGTCTCTGGCGATGCCGCGGTGGGCATGATCTGGAACGGCTTTAGCGCCAAGGCCCGGGCCGAAGGCGCCAATATCGAATACGCCTATCCCAAGGAAGGCTATCTCGTCTGGATGGACAACGTCGTCCTGCTCAAGGACGCGCCGAACCGGGCCAACGCGCTGAAGTTCATGGACTTCCTGCTGGAGCCGGAAAACGCCGCCGCCGTCACCAACTACGCCCGCTATACCGCCGGCGTGAACGGAGTCGACGAATTCCTGGATCCGGAACTGAAGACCTCGCCCGAGCAAAGCCCGCCGGCCGATGCGCCCGCCGGGGTTTTTGTCGCCGTCTGTGACGAAGCGACCCAGTCGGTCTATGATTCCATCTGGACCCGTCTGAAAAAGTAACCTGTCCCCTGGCCATGCGTGCCTCTTGGAAGGGCGCATGGCCGGGCCTCCATTTCAATTCACGCCGCCGAGGAGCCCCGCCATGCCCCGGGATCCGCGCTATGATATTCTCTTCGAGCCGGTTCAAATCGGGCCGGTGACGGCCAAGAACCGCTTTTATCAGGTGCCCCACTGCAACGGGGGCGGTTACCGGGACCCCTCGGCGGCGGCGGCCATGCGGCGCACCAAGTCCGAGGGCGGCTGGGGCGTCGTGTTCACCGAGCAGTGCGAAATGCACCACACCTCCGAGATCACGCCCTTCATCGAGCTGCGCCTGTGGGACGACCGGGACATGCCCATGCTGAGCCGCATGGCCGAGGCCATGCACGAGCACGGCGCCCTGGCGGGCATTCAACTGGCCTATTCGGGTATCAACGGCCCCAATCTCTATACCCGCGAGGTGCCGCTCGCCCCCACGTCCCTGCCCATCCGCACCTTCACCAACGATCCGGTCCACGCCCGCGCCATGGACAAGGAGGATATCCGCGACCTGCGGCGCTGGTATCGCAATGCCTTCGTGCGGGCCAAGAAGTGCGGCTTTGATCTGGTTTGCCTCTACGGCGCCCATGGCTTCGGCATCATTCAACATTTCCTGTCCCGCGCCACCAACCACCGCAGCGACGAATACGGCGGCAGCCTGGAAAACCGCTCCCGGCTCATGCGCGAACTGGTCATGGAAGCCCGGGACGCCATCGGCGACAGCTGCGGCGTTTCCTTGCGCCTTTCCCTGGACGAGATCGTCGGCGACCTGGGCTTTGCCAATGCCGAAGTCAGGGACATGATCCAGATGCACGCCGAACTGCCGGACATCTGGGACCTGGCCCACGGCACCTGGGAGGACTGTTCCGGCGCCTCCCGCTTTAAGGACGAGGCGGCCCAGCAGGATCTGGTGGCCGGCATCAAGGCGCTGACCCCCAAGCCCGTGGTGGGCGTGGGGCGCTTTACCTCCCCCGACGTGATGGTCAAGCAGGTCAAGGCCGGCGTACTGGACTTCATCGGCTGCGCGCGGCCGTCCATCGCCGATCCCTTTTTGCCCAAGAAGGTCGAGGAAGGCCGCATCGAGGACATCCGCGAGTGCATCGGCTGCAACATCTGCATTACCGGGGACATGACCATGTCCATTTCCCGCTGCACCCAAAACCCCACCTTCATGGAAGAGTGGCGCAAGGGCTGGCACCCGGAGCGCATGAACGCCAAGGGCGACAGCAGCACCGTCCTGGTGGTGGGCGCGGGCCCCGCCGGCATGGAAGCGGCCCGCGCCTTGGGCGAGCGGGGCTATCAGGTGGTCCTCGCCGAAGCAGGCACCGACCTGGGCGGCCGGGTATCCCGGGAGTGTATGCTACCCGGCCTCTCCGCCTGGGGCCGGGTGCGGGACTACCGCCAGTATCAGCTGAGCCAAATGGCCGAGGTCGACATCTATTTTGAAAGCGCCCTCGGCGCCGAGGATATTCTTGATTTCGGTTTCGAGCATGTGGTGTTGGCCACCGGCGCCAGTTGGCGCGACGACGGCGTGGCCCGCTTTCATGTCACCCCTTTACCCAAAACCGGGGATCTGCCGGTCTACACACCCGATGATTTGATGGCCGGCAAGGTCCCCAGCGGCCGGGTGGTCCTGTACGACGACGATCACTATTACATGGGCGGTGTCTTGGCCGAATTGCTCGTGCAGAACGGCGCGCAGGTCACCATCGTAACCCCGGCGGCCTATGTCTCCGAATGGACCAACAACACCCTGGAGCAAGCCTTCATCCACCAAAAGCTGGCCAACATGGGTGTCGACATCCAGCTCAACCGGGCGGTGACCGCGCTCTCCGAGGGCGGGGTGACCACCGCCTGCAGCTATACGGGCGCGGCCCGGGACCTGTCGGCCGACGCGGTTGTGCTGGTGACCGCGCGACGGCAAAACGACGCGCTTTGGCAGACCCTTCAGTCCCGGGCGGATGACTGGGCGGAGGCCGGGATCAAGTCCATCAAGGTGATCGGGGACGCCCAAGCCCCCGGCCCCATCGCCTGGGCCACTTATGCCGGGCACCGTTACGCCCGCGAGCTGGATACGCCCGACATCGGCGATGCCCTGCCCTTCCGCCGGGAACTCGCCGAGCTGGGCGCCCACTAAAGGGGATCGACGTGACCGGGGAGACAGAGCCCATTCAAATCCGGCCCTACCGGGACTCGGATGCCGAAGAGGCGGCGCGGATTTTTTTCGACGCGGTGCACGAGGGCACCAAGGCCTTCTATAGCCCGGCCCAGCGGCGGGCCTGGGCCGGCGAGGCGCCCGAGCCGGACGACTGGCGCCGACGCCTGGGTTTCATGACCACCTTCGTCGCGGAGATGGCGGGTGCTGTGGTGGGTTTCATGACCATTGACCGGGACGGCCTCATCGACCTGGCCTTCGTGGCGCCAACGGCCGTCGGTCGTGGGATCGGTTGGCGTCTTTATCAAACGGTCGAGGATGAGGCCCGCCGGCTCGGCGTCACCCGCCTGCATAGCGAGGCGAGCCTCAAGGCCCGACCCTTTTTCGAACGGCAGGGCTTTCGGGTCGTGCAACAGCAAAGCGTCAAGAGAGAGGGCATTGCCCTCACCAACTTTAAAATGGAAAAGCTGCTCTGACCCCGGGTTAAGCCGATCTTACCGCAGGTAAGAGGCGCCGTTCACGTCGAAGGTCGCGCCGGAGAGATGGCGCACCCGGTCGTCGCAGAGAAAGGCGGCCAGCGCTCCGATTTCATCCGGCTCGGCCATGTCCCCCAGGGGAATGTCCGCCACCACTTTCTGAATGGCCGCGGCGTCAAGGGCATCCGAGACCATTTCCGTGTTGGTAAAACCCGGCGCGATGCAAAAGGCCAGCACGCCGTCAGGGGCATAGCCCTTGGCGATGGTCTTGGTCAGCGTCACCAGTCCCCCTTTCGAGGCGCCATAGGGCATCTGGTCCGGCGCCTCGCCGCGAAAGGCGGCCCGGCTGGCCACGTTGATGATCTTGCCGCCGCCGATCCGGCGGAAATGCAGAATGGCGGCCCGGCACAGGTCGGCCGGGGCCTGCAGGTTGACCTGCATCACCCGCGCCCAGGTTTCCCGCCAGGCTTGATCCGAAGCGTCCACGGGCGCGCTGGCAAAAATCCCGGCATTGTTGATGAGCACGTTCAGATCGGGCAAGAGCCCAAGCGCCTCGGCCCAGAGCCGGTCCACGTCTTCGGGCCGGGCAAGATCCGCTTGCAGGATGTGGCAGCGATCCGAACCGACCTCCGCCCTCAGGGCCTCGGCCGCGCCGCGGTTACTGCCATAGTGGGCCACCACCCGGGCCCCGGCCGCCGCCAAGGCCCGCACGATGGCCGCCCCGATGCCCCGCGACCCGCCGGTCACCAGCACCGACTTTCCGCTCAGGTCCATTGTGGATCTTTCCCTCCAAATCAGGACGTCGCCTTGTACCCACCTATCGGGTCAGAATCCGCCCGAACCTCCAAGGATTTTCTTGGATCACCCGCCGCAAAGATGTTTGTCCTAAGGCGCCTAAAAACACGACAAGCAAGCCCCTGTCCTTTGGCAGACCTGTAGCACAGCGCAGGATCACACAGTGGGGCGAGCCCCAAACACCGTCACCTTCAGAGTTTCAACATGAATGGGATAAGACGACGCATTAAAACCCAGAAAAAGCGGCCCAAAGATGTTATCCGGTATCTTCAAGGTGCAGAAAGCACCGACAGCAAAGGGCTCGTCAGCAACCGGAGCTGAGACGGGAGTTTCGGGACTGTGGTGATCTGCCGAACTGCCACCAATCTTACCAATCAAGGCACCAAAGCGGCACCCCGCGATTGTCAATTGATCGCTGGACAAAGTGATACCGGAAAGGCCGTCAGGGCCGAAACTTGGCAGAACACTGTTTTCGGCATACCATTTCCCCTCCGACTGTATCTTCAAATGGGTCGCGTCGCTGATCAATTCGAGCGCCATCAACCAGGGGGCGGTCACCACCTCGTCTTTCTTTTCAAACACCGTCAGTTGGGACCAATTGATCACCATCGCTTTCATCCACAATCATTATTCAAGGACAACTCTGAAACCTCGGCTGCCTTTAGCTTGTCGGCATCACCCGCCGCGATGTCGACGAAGGTAAGGCACTCGCCATCACCACCGCGGCAGACTACAACCCGGGCCGTGCCCGGCACATCAAGGGGACAAATCCGCAAGGCCTTGCCAACGCCGATGGCACCGGAGTTTATCAGGTCACGCCCGACGGAAAGGGAAATCGGAATGACTCCCGGCTCGCCGACAAACTCGGGTGCGGACAAGACTTCGCCCAGGCCGACCAATTTTCCTTTATCTGTCTGCCGGATCACGAACCGCCGGCCATTCGTGTAAAGTAAAAGATCGTCCGGTTGCGCCAAGCGATTTTCCGCAACGGTCCCTGCCTCGCCAGTTTCAGCAGGAGGATCGCCTCTATAGGTGACGATGTAGACACCGCCCCACGCCAAGATAATCAAATAGATAAAGAGAAAATGCGACTTCATGACTCTGCGTGGTGGGTGTAGGCGATGTCTTGTTCGTTGTCGGGCTCGCGCGCCATCTGCAATCGCTGCCATAAGACCCGCTCAGCCGCGAGAGTGGCGGGAAGCGGTTGATTCATGATCTTTGTAAGAACCTTCAATCTATATTGATCAATCGCTGCCCTGACCACCTCGCCAAACACATTTTGACTCTGGACGACCTGTTCGTACAAAAACAATAGGACCAAGACCGACACCAGCCCGATGGTCAGAAAGAGCCACGGCGTGGTGGCGATCGCGAGCAGAATTGGCAGCCAAACAAGCGGGACCGTTACGGCAAGCGCCAACATCAACACGGAAGAGTTTACCTGAGATTGTGCGTCGCGCAGTCGCTGCGGAAAGTTTTCCGAGGCCTTTGGCAAAAGCATTTGAATGCGAGTCCAGATAAAGTTGAACTCGACCCGGTAGGTGTCCTCGCTATAGCGCTCGGTGAAACGCCGGGCGTCCCCGACACGAGTCGGCAATAAATCGATTCGGTGATACTTGGCAAAGATCCGTGAAATACGGTATGTCGCCTCGGCCTCTGCCTCACCGATGAGACCGATGAGGAGGTCTCGAGACTGAGCTAATCTATTGGATTGTCCTTCATCCGGATGCCCAACAGGCAAAACCGCGGCGTTTTTGTTGAGCGCTACAATTAGCTTTCCAATTGCCGATTGAGCGGAGGCGAGGGTCGGTATCCTCGTGAGCCACATTTCGGCCTGCAAGTCCTTGACGGCCAACTCCCCGGCATCAATCGATGGAAGGTCTTTCGCGCAACCAAGGGCGTTTCCGGCCCGGGCAGCGCTCCACAGCTTGGGCACCTCCGCGCTGTTCATGTATTTGAAGGCTGCGTATGCCCTTTTTGCGGATTCCAATTTGGCCGCCGCCGCCCGCCATTTCGGGATGCGGTCCCTGCGCAACCAGTCATGCAACAAATCCGGCATTTGCTGGCCGTCGAGGAGCGCGCGAATGAACGGCGTGAAAGGGGTCAAAACGTGGGCCAGAACAATCATGGCAAGGAAAAACAATGCAGTGTCCCCCGCCAAACTACCCAGATCGCCTTTTGCAAAAGATTCCAAAGGCGATAGGTTAGGAAACACGTGTTCCGCTATGATCAAATGCAGAACAGCAACAACCGAAACCGGAAGAAAGCTCCCCAGCCAGAAGGAGCGCGAGAACAACGATTCCAATTTTGTGAGGATCTGATTGAACATCGGCGCGTCAGATGGGGTCGACATCACTGCCGTCATTTCGACACTTATTGCCCGGTTGCCTGAGCTCGTGCGTCAGCCAAACATCAGTGGAAACTTGCCGGCAACGCCACATTGAGGGGACCGCGGCCAGTACGTCACGATAGGCTTCGTGGCGTGTCACCAATCTGCCCATTCCACCCACGACATCCGCAAAGGCGTAAACCGCACTTTCGCGGTCCATCAATTCTTGCACATCCATCCTCGTATCACCGTTTGTCATAACCGCGGAAACGGATAGATGGCCGGGGAGCATGGTGGTCCTAACCCGAGCCTTCACCGACCTAACCTTGACATTTCCCTCCTTGCGCAAGGTGTGAAGGATGGTATCGATATCGAGAACCCTGGCACCGGAAGCAAGTTCAACGACGACGCCAGAACAATTGTTGTCCTTCATGGCCACGATGGCTTGGTTCAGGTCACTATCGGCGGCGACAAGCGGCAATCTGGCTTGATCCATCCTCATCTCCTCTGCCCGTGACGCAGGGTAGCATTGCATTTCTTTTGTTGAATTTCAACTCTTTCACACTTTTTCGATAGACGGTTTTACGGTGGCACAAGTATGTTCTAGCCGCTAGACAAGATGTTCCAAACTTCAAGATGAGGATATGGGTAAACGCTGCCGGCGAATGCAAACGCCCGGCCAAAAGAACCGCGCTACCGATCAGGCCATGGATCATCGCCGCCCAAGGACAAATTCGGACACCGCAGATCCCTACGCGGCGTCGCCCAGACCGATGATCTGGCGAGCCTGGGCCGGTGTCGCCACGGGCCGCTCGTATTTGCCACAGATCTGGACGGCCAGCTCGACCAGGGCCGCGTTGGAGGGCGCCAGATTGTCCTTGTCCAGACGCACGTTGTCCTCCAATCCAGTCCGGGTATGGCCGCCGTTGGCCACGCACCATTCCACCACGGTCAACTGGTTGCGCCCGATCCCGGCGGCGCACCAGTTCGCGTCCGGGGCGATGCGGTTCAAGGTGCGCACATAGAAGTCAAACACCTCCCGGTCCACGGGCATGGCGTTTTTGATGCCCATGACGAACTGCACATATAAAGGTCCGGTCAGCCGGCCGGCCTTTTGCATGGCAACGGCCTGGAACACATGGCTCAGGTCGAAGGCCTCGATCTCCGGCTTGATGTGACGGCTCAGCATTTCCCCGGCGAGCCAGTCCACCAGGTCCGGCGCGTTGTCATAGACCCGGGTGGGAAAATTCACCGAACCCACGGCGAGTGAGGCCATGTCCGGCTTCAAGGGCAGCATGCCGCCCCGCTCCGCCCCCGCGCCCGACCGGCCACCGGTGGAGAACTGTACGATCATGCCGGGACAGTGTTTGCGTAACCCCTCGAGCAAGAGGCCGAAGCGTTCCGGGCTGCTGGTGGTCGAGCCGTCATCGTTGCGCACGTGGCAATGGGCGATGGCTGCCCCGGCCTCGAAGGCCGCCTGAGTGGACTCCACCTGTTCCGTGACCGTGATCGGCACCGCCGGATTGTTCTCCTTCTTGGGGACCGAGCCGGTGATCGCCACGCAAATGATGCAGGGTTTGTCGCTCATCCTTGACCTTCCGTCTTGATTTCGGCGCTTCAAATTGCGGCCCGATCTTGCGCCGCCGGGACCCGCTTGGCAAGCCGGCCTGCCCGATTGCGGTATGGGCGAAATCCTGCAACAGTGCAGGCCAGTTGGAGACCAAACCCGGCGGCCAGGAATGCAGGAATTTCTCACCACCAAGGAACTGGCGGACTTGCTGCGCCTGAAGGAGCGCAAGGTCTATGACCTGGCCGCCTCGGGCAGCGTTCCCTGCGTCAAGGCAACGGGCAAGCTGTTGTTCCCCCGCGCGGCCATCGACCGCTGGCTGGCGGACAGCCAATCGGGCTTCTCGACGCCCGGCTCCCGGCCCCGCCCCACCCATTTCCTGGGCAGTCATGACCCCCTTTTAGACTGGGCCCTGCGGGAATCGGGCTGCGGTATCGCCACCCTCTTCGGCGGTAGCGCCGACGGGCTGACCCGCTTTGCCCAAGGCGACGGCATCGCAAGCGGCCTGCACCTCTACGACGCGGAGGGGGACACCTGGAACGTCCCCTTCGTGGAACGGGAATGCCGGGGCCTGCCCGCGGTCCTGTTGCAATGGGCCGTCCGCCGCCGTGGCTTGATCCTGGCCGATAGTCTGGAAGGCCAGGTGCGGGGCTTGGCCGATCTCGGGGGCCGCCGCTTCGTGCCCCGTCAAGCCCAAGCGGGCGCCCAACAACTGTTTCTAGATTTGGCACGTCGGGAGGGACTGGACCTGTCCCGGCTGGAGTTGACGCCGCCCGCCCTATCCGAATCCGACGCCGCCTTGAGCGTTCGCGAAGGCAAGGGAGAAGCCACCTTCGGCCTGGCGGCCTGCGCCCAGCAGTACGGCCTGGCCTTCGTGCCCATCGTGTCCGAGCGTTTTGACCTGCTGGTCGACCGCCGCGCCTTTTTTGAGCCGCCCTTGCGGCAATTCTTCGAATTTTGCACCAGCGAAAGATTCCGCAACCGGGCCCGGGAATTGGCGGGCTATGACCTTTCGGGCTTTGGCACCGTTCGTTTTAACGGCTAAGGCTCAGCGACACGGGCCGCCGGCTCGGGTCTTCCTCTCCTGAGCTGACCAAGGCGCCTTTGGCAACCAGTTCCTGCCATTCAATGATGGTCAATATGGCCCAAAGGGCCATGCCAAAGCCCTGTCCGCCGCCGATGTGGTCGGCGATCAAGGGCTGCAGCACCTTGTTGTCAAACAGGCCGGAGTCATTGACCCGGGCCACCGACAGCTTGTCTTGAATGAAGTCTTTCAACGGCCCGCGGAACCACGGCCCGATGGGCAGGGATTGGGGGAACTTTTTCGTATAGGCCATGTCCCGGGGAATCATGGTGGCGGCAAGCTCGCGCAGCTCCATTTTGTTTTGATTTTGCTTGGGCAGACGCCAGACAAAGTCCATCAAGGTGGCATCGAAATAAGGGGATCGCGCGGCCAAGTCGTGGGCTCGGCTCCAGCAGTGATTCCAGTAAAACACGTGATCCGCCAAGTAAAACTGGGCATGGAGCAGGATTAATTTATTACGCAGAGTAAAGGAGTCATAGTCTTTCGCCGCCTCTGCAAAGAGGGCATTGCGCTCCCGATGGGCCCCGTCGATCCAACTTGGGTCTGTGTAAAGACGCCGGCGAAAGGGCAGGTCGGTGATCCCCAGATGAAAATGATCTTGGAAAGCCGTGGGCGACCAATCCAGCACCGACTTCAATGCGGAGGCCTTTGGGCCGTGGATCAGTTTCAAAAAGGGCAGGCCCAAACGGGCAAGCTGCCGCAAGGGTCCGGGAACCGCCATGGCGCGCATGCCATGATGATTGCGGTTGCCCAGATACCAGCCGTCCGCGCCCG
>JANQKX010000122.1 GCA_028280915.1 Kiloniellaceae bacterium | reverse complement strand
GATGGATTGGGCCAAATAAGTGCTGCCGTGATAGGCTCCCCGCCTTGACAAGACGATCTGGCGCTCCCCGTTGCCCCGGCAGCCGTGATAATACTGGATCAAGCGATAGGCACTGTCGTTGGCCGTGGAGCCGCCGCAGGAAAACATGACGTGATTGAGATCACCCGGCGCCAGTTCGGCAAGGCGCGCCGCCAAGAGCGCGGCGGGCGGGTTGGTAACGTCGCAGAAGGGATTGGCGTAGGTGAGCTTTGCCACCTGGGCGGCGATGGCTTCCACCATCTCTTGCCGGCCATAGCCGATGTTCATGCACCACAAGCCGCCGATACCATCCAGGTAACGATTGCCGTTCATGTCGGAGAGGTACACCCCGGAGGCTTGCTCCATGACCAACGAGCCTTCTTCGCGGAAGGAGTCGAAGTGAGTCCAGGGGTGAAGGAAATGCGCCCTGTCCTTTTCCCAAATCTCGACAGAAAGATCATTGGCCTGTGGGTGGTTCATGGCGCTCTCCCGAACAAAAACGGTTCCATTCCCGCAAAGGGATTGGTGAAATTTATGAATGAGCTTGTGTTGCCCAATCTGACTGCATTAAGGTAAACTCAGTGTTGTTGGGGGCACAAACGCAATGTTTTTGTGATATTGGCAAAAAAAATTCATGAACGAGCATTTCCCGCGCTTGCCACCTTTGACCTCGTTGCGCGGCTTTGAAGCCGCCGCGCGTTTGGGCAGTTTTTCCCGCGCGGCCGACGACTTGTTTTTGACCCAATCGGCGATCAGCCACCAAATCCGCGTCCTCGAGGACTATTTTCAGCAACCGCTTTTCATGCGGGTCGGCCGGTCGGTGGAACTGACCGACGCGGGCAGCGATTTTTTCAACACCACCGTCAAGGTCCTGCGCATGCTCGATCGGGGCAGCCGGCGCATGGCCATTTATCTGGAATCCAGCGCGGTGGTCATCTACGCCCCGCAGAGCTTTGCCGCCCGCTGGCTCACGCCCCGCTTGTCCGGGCTGCGGGCCAAATACAGCGACATCGAAACCTGGATCGATTCCTTTGATGAGTTTCCGGATCTGGAAACCACGGAGGCCCACTTGGCCATCGCCCTGTCGGATGAGCCCATCCCCAATTGGACCTGTGAGGATCTGCTGGATGACGCGGTGGTGCCGCTCTGTCATCGGGATCTTCATTCCTTGTCGGAGGCCGCCGACCTAGCGGGATTTTTGGGACGGCAGCAACTGCTCCATGACGAGCGCCAGATCGCCTGGAGCGATTGGCTGCGCCATGCCGAGATAAGCCTGAGCGATCCCCTGGCGGGGGCACGGTACAGCGAGCCCGGCTTGGCCCTTGATGCCGCGGTTTACGGCCAGGGCGTGGCGTTGGGCAGCCTGGTTCTGGCGGAGCGGGACATTGCCAGCGGGGTCTTGATGCCTCTGTCTCCCGTGATTCTAAAGGCGCCGGAAAAGTATCGCCTGGTTTATCACTCGGATTCTCTGAAAAGCGCCGCGGTCTCGCGAACCCGGGATTGGCTTTTGGAAGAGGCGGAAAAAACCAAAGCGGCCCTTGAGGGCTTGGGTTTTCACCTGGCTTAGCGGCGCTCTCCTGATACCGCATGGCCCTGGAGCAAGTCGGTGTAGTGACAGGCGACGCTTCCGCCATCTGCGCGCGGGCGGAGCGCGGGCTTGTCCCGCTTGCACAATTCCTGATCGGGAACCCGGTGGCGCAAGGCGCAGCGGGGATGAAAAGGGCACCCGCTAGGGCGGTTGGCGCTGCCCGGAACCTCGCCGTCGATGGACGGACGGATGACCGCCTGGCTGCCGGCGTTTTCAATGCGCGGCGCTGACTCGCAAAGGGCCATGGTGTAGGGATGCGCCGGGCGCGCCAAGACCTGGTGGGCTGGTCCTTCTTCCACGATGGTGCCCAAATACATCACAAAAACCCGGCTGCACAGAAAGCGCACTACCGAAAGGTCGTGGGAGATGAAAAGAATGGCCAGGCCCTGCCGCTCGTTCAAATCCTTCAGCAGGTTGAGGATCTGCGCTTGAACCGAAAGATCCAGCGCGGAGACCGGTTCGTCGGCGACCATGAGATCCGGCCCCAAGGCCAAAGCCCGTGCGATGGCGATTCGTTGGCGCTGGCCGCCGGAAAACTCAGATGGTCTTTTGTTCCCGTCCCGATGGCTCAGGCCCACGCTTTTTAGCAGTTCCTCGACGCGGGCACGGCGGCTGGCTTTATCGCCCATCCGGTGGATTTCCAGCGCTTCCTCCAAAAGGCGTCCGATTTTTTGCAAGGGATGCAGTGACCCGTAGGGGTTTTGAAAGACCATCTGTACCTGCCGCCGGTAGTCTTTCAGCGCCCGGCCGGTCAGGCCGTTGATGCTCCTGCCCCGATAGGTGATGTCCCCCTGGTCCGGTTCGAGCATCTTGAGAACGAGGCGGCCGAGGGTGGTTTTGCCGCTGCCGGACTCGCCGATCAAGCCGACGATTTCCTTTTCCCGCAAACGCAGGGAAACATCTTCGATCACGCGAACCGGACCAAAACCGGCGTGGAGGTTCGACACCTCCAGTAAGGGCGCGGATTCTGTTGCTGTCATCCTTCCGATCCCTCTCGGCTAGGCCCGCTCACGGTCGCTATTGGCCCCCTATTGGGCAAAGTGGCAGGCAGCGGCATGGCTGGCCAGATTTTCCCGGGCCGTCGCCGCCATCCCCGGGCGGCTCTTTTGGCAGATTTCCTCAGCCATGGGGCAGCGGGGGGCAAAGCGGCAGCCACTCCATTCCGCCGAGGGTGTCATGGGGGCGCCGGCGATGGCCGGCAGCCGCTGTGTACCAGTTTCGATCCGGGGCATGGCCGCGATCAGTCCGCGGGTGTAGGGGTGCTGGGGCCTGCCGAGCACGTCTTCGGTCTTGCCCTGTTCCACGATGCTGCCCGAATACATCACGATCGTGTAGCGCGTGGTCTCCGCGACCACGGCCAGATCATGGGTCACCAGCACCAAGGTCACGCCGAAATCGGCGCAAAGCCGCGTCAGGATCGAGAGGATCTGGGACTGGATCGTCAGATCCAAGGCCGTTGTCGGCTCGTCCGCGAAGATCACATCGGGCTCGCAGATCAATGCCATGGCGATCATGACCCGTTGCAGCTGTCCGCCCGACAGCTGATGCGGATAGCGTCTCAAGATATTCTGCGGATCGGGCAGGCCCACGTCGTTGAACCAGGTGATCGCCAAGTCCCGGGCCTTTTTTTTGTCCATGCGGCGATGACAGCGGACAAGTTCCAGGATCTGCTCTTCGATCCGCATGACCGGATTGAGGGCGCTCATGGGGTCTTGGAACACCATGGACATACGGTCGCCCCACAGTTTACGCAGACCGGCCGGTGCTTCCCGCAACAGGGAGCGGCCTTCGAAAAACACGTCTCCCTTGACCACGCAGTCACGCCGATGGGTCAGCAATCCCATTAGAGCGAGAGCCGCCGTGCTCTTGCCGCTGCCGGATTCCCCAACAATTCCAACCGAATCCGCATAGGTGGCCGCCAAACTAAAGTTCTTGACCGCCCAGGCCGTGCCCGTGCCGGACCTGTATCCCACGTGCAGATTTTCCGCCTGAATCAACATGGTGGCATCCTGGCGTAAAAGCGCAATCACGTCCCATGAAAAAATTTAATTAATTATGCCAAATGCTTTCATTTGTGCAGTGTGGGGGGATTAAAGTATTCTCTTTTTCGGCAGTTTTTCGTGGATTCAGGGCTGCCCATCTCGTGGAATCACATGCCTGATCTAAAGATAAGCGAATAATTTTCATCTGTTGGACTTTTTGTCGAACACCGATCGGAGGCGAAAAATGACGTTCAAACACCTTCCTGGCGCCAGCCGCCCTTTATCCCGGAGAAGCTTTCTGGCCTCCACGGCGACAACCCTGTCGGCGCTGGGGTGGTCGTCCCTCATGCCGTCCGCGGCCATGGCCCAGGACTCCAACGGTAATTCGGGCACGCTGGTGATCGCGGTTGCCGCCGCGATCGAGGACTTGGACCCGGCCACGAACCTGAACTGGGCCTTCGGGCTGTTCCCGGTTTATGACAATCTGACGCGCCTGAAGGGCACGCTGGTGGACGAATACCAGCCCTGGCTAGCCGAAACCGTGGAGCACAACGCTGATCACACAGTCTGGACATTCAAAATCCGCGACGGGGTCACGTTCCACGATGGCACGGTCTGTGATGCCGCCGCGGTCAAAAAGTCCATTGTGCGCACCGTGACCCATCCAACCGGCTTGGGCTTCAACTGGGCGCTGGAGGACCCGGAGAACGCCATCACGATCTCGGATGATCTGACCTTGGCGATCAATTTCGGCGAACCGCGGCCCTATTTCGGTTTGGAAGCGGCCGGGCAATACGGCTTTGGCATTGTCAGCCCGACGGCCGCCGAGAGTCATTCCAAGGGGCCGGACGACCTGGGCTCGGACTACCTGCGGTCCAATCCGGTGGGCACGGGACCTTACATGCTGGAGCGCTTGGACCCGGGCCAGGAAGCCGTTTACAAACGAAATCCCGATTTTTGGGGCGGCTGGGATGATGGCCAGTTCGAGCGCATCATCATCAAAACCGTGCCCGTTTCCGCGACCCGCCAGCAAATGCTGGCCAGCGGGGAAGCGGATATCATCCTGCCGGGCGAACCGGAAGACATCATCCAGCTGGGCGATGATCCCAGCTATGGCAAGACCGAGGGCGGGTCGTCGGAGATTTCCTACATCGCCATGGCATGCGACGGCCGCCTGAGCGATTCGCGGGTCCGCCGGGCCTTTTGCCATGCTTTTGACGCGGCGGCCTATGTGCATGACGTGAAGCTGGACACGGCCGATCTGCCGGCGGGTGTTTTTCCCATCTCCATCGCCACCATCAATCCGGAGATCAAGAAGCCGGCCTTTGATTTGGCCGAGGCGGACCGCCTGCTCACCGAAGCGGGCTTCGATCGTTCTCAGGAACTGGTCTTCGAGTTTTTCGAAGGAGACGCAACGCTGGAAGGGGAGCTCTTTCAAGCCTGGCTGTCGGAAATCGGTGTCACTTTAAAACTCGTCGAAAAGTCCTACTCCGGTTTTCTGGACGATTATTTTGGTGACGCGCCGGCCGAGGACCGGCCCGACTTTTTCTTTTTCTCCTGGTGGCCCAATTGGAATCATCCGTTCGATTATGCCTGGGGCCTGTTTTCCGGCGAGGCCAGCAGCGGTGATGGCAACGTGGGCCGCTATGCCAACCCGGAAGCGACGGATCTGATCAGCAGCCTCTATCAAGCGGATGTGACGGACCCCCAGGTCATCCAGACCTCGGAGCGTTTGCAACAAATCCTGGCGGTCGAGGACCCGCCGTGGGTCCCCGTTTCCCAAGAGCGTGGCATCTGGGGACACCGCAGTAATATCGAAGGCATCGTGATCAACCCCATGTATGTCCTGACCCTGGATATGAACGCCCTGCGGCGTAAAACCTAGACCGAACCCGCTTCGGCAAGCGCCCTATGACGCTACGGTGATGAGACGCTATTTCGCCAAACGCCTGGCAACGACCCTCTTGATGCTGGCCGGGGTCTTGCTCTTGACCTTTATTCTGGCACGGGTCTTGCCAGGCGATCCGGCACGGCTGTTGGCGGGGCCGCGCGCCAACGCCGAACAGGTCGAAGCGGTCAAGGAGGCCATGGGGCTGAACGAGAGTCTGCCGGCACAGTTTTTCCAATATGTTCATCAGGTGCTGCAGGGCGACTTCGGGCAATCGATCTCGACCCGGCGGCCGGTCCTGGATGACATCGTTCAGTTCTTTCCCGCGACGCTTGAGCTGGTTTTGTTCAGCTTGCTGATCGGTGTCACCTTGGGTTTTGTCTTCGGCACCATCGCGGCCATTCGGGCCAACGGGATCACCGATGCGACGGGCCGCTTCACCTCCGCCCTGGGTCTTTCCTTGCCGGATTTCTGGGTCGCGCTCTTGGCTCAGTTGCTGTTCGCCTGGGTGTTGGGCTGGCTGCCCTTTGCCGGGCGCCTGCCCACCGGGGCGACCCCGCCGCCCGATGTGACGGGGTTCATGATCATCGATTCCCTGCTGGCGGGGGACATGGCGCTGTTCACGGCGGCGCTGACCCATCTCATCTTGCCGGCGGTGGTGCTCAGTATCCCTACGGCTGCTTTACTGTTTCGCATGGTGCGGGCTACCATGCTGGGCATCCTGTCCAAGGATTTCATCAGGACCGCCCGGGCGAAGGGGCTGTCGCCCTATCGGATTTATGTCAAGCATGCCCTGCGCAACGCCCTGCCGCCCACCATTACCCTCTTGGGCTTGAATTTCGGATTTCTCATCGGCGGCGCGGTTTTTGTGGAACTCATCTTTCAATGGCCCGGCTTGGGCCGTTACACGGCGGCCGCCATCTCCTCGACCGACTACAACGCCATTATGGCCATTACCTTGATCGTCTCCATCTGTTATATGCTGATCAATTTGGCGATTGATTTGGCCTACACCGGGCTTGATCCGCGGATTGTCCTGAAATGACCTTGATCGGCGCCATCAGGCAAAACCGGATTGCGGGTTTCGCGGGGCGATCGCCCTTCAACCTACTGGGCTGCGGCATCGCCTTGCTCATTTTGGTCATCAGCCTGCTCGGGCTCGTCGGGCATCTTTTTGACTTTGTTTGGACACCCCAGGATCCGCTTAAAATCTCCCTGAGCGAACGCTTGCAGGCGCCGTCCCTGGCCCATCCCTTCGGCACCGACAAGACCGGCCGGGACATGTTGTCCCGCGTTCTCGCCGGTGCGCCCATCAGTCTGTCAATCACCCTGACGGTTTTGATCATGGCCACGATCATCGGGACCACGGTGGGGATCGTGGCTGGCTACATGGGGGGCTGGGTGGACGAGACCTTGATGCGCATCACGGATGTGTTCCTGGCCTTTCCGGCGCTCATTCTGGCGGCCGCCATATCGGCGACCTTTGGCGGCACCCTGGTGACCACCACCTTCGCCCTGGGGGTCGTGTTTTGGCCGTGGTATGCCCGGCTGGTGCGCTCGCGGGTGCTCAGTATCAAGACCGAGGACTATGTGGCGGCCTATCGCTGCCTCGGCGCGTCCCACGGCCGGGTGATGGTCAAGTGCATCCTGCCGGTCGTCCTGCCCCTGATCGTGGTTCAAGCCACCTCCGACGCGGGCCTGGTGATGCTGTCGGCCGCGGGCCTCTCCTTTCTCGGCCTGGGGGCGCAGCCGCCCACGCCGGAATGGGGCGCCATGATCTTCAGCGCGCTAACCCACCAGCCCAACCATTGGTGGTTGGCGGCTTTTCCCGGATTGGGCCTGGCCCTGACCGCCTTGGCCTTTACCTTGATCGGAGACGGGTTGCGTGATTTCCTCGACCCGGACTCCCAATCGGCGATCGATAGTTAAGAAAAGAGGACTGCCATGTCATCCCAAAACGATTCCACACCTCCGCGGACCAAGCGTAGGGATATCTATTCCGCGACCATGAAGCTTTTCGGCTCCCAGCCGGAGCCGGCCTTCGATCATCCCGACCGCATGGAGAAAATTTGGGGACGGGTTTGGGGCTGCGACAACGACGTGGGTCAAATCCGCGCCGTCATGGTCCACCGCCCGGGCGAGGAGTTCGGTATCATCGACCCGACAAAGTACATTGAGGAAACCGGCGGCTTCGGTGGCCCCAAGTCCGGCTGGTACTGGCAATCCGAGGAGATCCCGCCCTTGAGCGAGATGCAGGCCCAGCATGACGGCTTGGTGCGACTGCTCGAAGCCGAGGGCATCGAGGTGATCCATTTGGAGGGTGTCTCGGGCCATCGTTTCAAATCTTGCTATACCCGGGATTCCTCCTTTGCCGTCAAGGGTGGGGCCATCGTGAGCCGCTTGGCGCCCCGCCTGCGCCACGGCGAGGAGTTGGACGTGAGCCGCACCTTGACCAAGGCGGGCATGCCCATTCTGGCCACCGTTTCCGGCACCGGCATGATGGAGGGCGGCAGCTTTGCCTGGCTCAATTCAAAAACCGCCGTTGTGGGGCGGGGTATCCGGGTCAATGACGAGGCGATCGCTCAAGTGGCCGAGGTTCTGGCCCGCCAAGGGGTGGAGCTCATCGTGGTGGACCTGCCCGGTTACAGCATCCATATCGACGGGCATTTCGTGATGGTGGATGTGGATTTGGCCCTGGTGGACCCCACCGGTCTTTCCTATACCTTCTTGCAAAAGCTCAAGGAACTGGGCATCCGGGCCGTGGAGACCACTCCGGAGGACAATCCTTGGATCATCAACGGCCTGGCCATACGGCCGGGGAAATACGTGATGCCCCATGGCATGTCGGCGGGTACGCGCGATGAGCTGGAACGTCAGGGCATTGAGTTGATCGAGATCCCCTACGATAAGATGCAGCTCAACGGCGGCGGCATACATTGCTCCACCTGCCCGCTCATCCGCGACCCTGTCTGAGCTGTCGAAGCCCACGTTGCCGGCCCCGAATCTTCCGCCGGTCGTGAGGGGGGAAGAAACCCTTTTTCGGTGATGTGGCTCGTGATTTGGCTTCCGTCAAAACAAGAAGCGCACGCCCAAAAGGGGCCCATGGAAATTGGCGTCCAGCTTGTAGGCGTCGTTGCTGTAATCCACATGCAAGAAGCGATAGCCCAGTTCCCCGGTGATCCAATCATTGAAGGAATAAGATACCAATCCCATGAGTTGATAGGTGATGTCGGAGGAAACGCCAAAGCCGCCCACGTCCGCATAGCCGCGCAAACTGACGTGTTCATCCAGGGCAAAAGCGCCCCGTGCGCCGATAACCGGGTCCACCCAGTTTTCCTTGGCGTCCGCCGAGCGGCCGGGCAGGGTGCCTGCGGACAGGGATAAACGGGTGTCCGTCACCCAGGTGCGCGCGCCGGCCATCACGTCCACGGAATAGTCTTTTTCGGCCGCGGCGCGGTAAAAGGGCCCAAAGGTGGCGATGAAGGCCTTGAGATCCATTTCCGTGCCGGAGAAGGCGTTGGTGGGGCCGCCGCCGTCGGCGGTCAGGTCGAAGTAAACCAGATCGGCGCCGATCCCCCAACGGCCGTTGCGGGCTTCGAAGTATCCCATGGCGGCCAGGTTCGTGTTATCCCAAAGATCTCCGAAACTGGCGTCCACATCGGCCGGCGGGATGCCCGGAATGGTGGCCACGTCTCCTTGCAGGGAGGTGAACCAGATATAGGGGGCTGCCGTAAAGTCCCACTGGGACTCCTCGGTTTCCTCGGCCATGACCACTTTGGAAAACAGGCCGAGGACAACCCCCAAGACCGACACTAGGATCAGATTTGGCAACTTGGATTGCCCCACCTCTTACCTCCCCAGAACGTTGATTGGACAAGAACGTTGATTGGCCAAGAGCGTTAGTTGAACAAGAGCGTTACTTGGCTTGCCAGGAAGAAAACACGGCGCGCGCTTCCTCGCTTTCCGGCCTCAGGTTCTCGATGCCTTCATAGGGCACGCCCTTACCCAGAGGCAAGTGGGGATACTGGGCGATCATCAAGTTGTGCCGTTTCACCATGTCTTGAAAGCTGGCGCCCGACCAAAGAGCGGTGCCGATCTGCGGATACTGCTCGCGGGGATCGCGCAACACGTTGAAGACCGGTGCGGCCGCGCCGGGGACACCGGGGGGCGGCAGGTGCATCTTGAACTCCTGCTTGACCACCGAACGCAAAACGGGGCCTTCGTAGATATAGACATAGTCGCGGCGCGAGTTGCCTTCGCCCTCCAACAGCAATGCCGTTTGGTCGAGCCCGTCAATCACCCGGTCCCGGGGAATGAAGTCCGACGCGCCGGCGATACGGGCGAAGGTCGTGAAGAGATCGCTGACGTGAATAATGTCACCAGCGGCGCTGCTGGCTTCGATGACACCAGGCCAGCGGATAAAGGCGTTGGTGCGCACGCCCCCTTCCAGGTGCTGGGTTTTGCCGCCACGATAGATGAGTTGGTTCAGCCCCGACGTACCCTCGTAGTGATACATGAGCCCATTGTCGGCCATCAGCATCACAATGGTGTTGTCGGCCACCCCGGCGGTTTCGACGGCATCGAGCAGCTCGCCGATCCACCCGTCCAGCAACTGAAGTTTGTCGGCATGAAAACCGCCGTTCCGGGAGATTGCTTGATCCGGGTAGGCAAAGTTGAGGGGATAAAGCGGCCAATACTGTAGAAAAAAGGGCGCCTCCTCATCGGCCAAGCGGGCCAGCTGTTCCATGGCTTGGGTTTGATAGCGTTGGTTCATGCGCTCGTAGTGGGCCTGTGACCACTCCTCGCCGGGCTCCAAGTCGATTTCCCGGGCCAGTCCGCCCGCTTCGGCTTCCAGACCCGTGACCAGGCCGTAGGGCTTGAAGCGCTGATCCATCGAGAATTGATTTGATTGGCCGGCGGCATGGTAGCCCAGCATGTTATTGGCCTGGAGGGATTCGCGGGTCATCAAACTCAGCTGCACTTGCTGGTGCACGGGAAAAGCGGCCCAGTCGAAGCCCTGGTTATGGGGAAAGGCTTCTTCGATATCGCCCTGGTGCCATTTGCCCACGTGCGCCGTATTGTATCCCGCTTGCTTCAGTATCTCCGGCAGGGTGACCTCACCGGCGGCCAAGCCCTCGCCGACTAGGGCGACCTTGACTTCTTCCACGCCGGCCCGGACCGGATGGCGCCCCGTCAAAAAGGCAGTGCGGGTGGGGGTGCAAGAGGGTTCGGTGTACATGCGCATTAACGACAGGCCTTCGGTGGCGAAGGCGTTGATGTTGGGCGTATCGATGCCGGTGACGTAGTTCAGGGTCCGGTCGCCCATCTGACCAAAGCTCACGTCGTCGATGAGAATGTAGATGATGTTGGGCGGCTTGCCCCCGTTGGCCTGGTGAATCTGATCCAAGCGGGCCTGGATACCTTGGTCCTGCGCGGCCCATTGCTCGCCCAACTGGGCCTTGAGGAAGCGGTACTCCCCGTCGTGGACGATCGCTTGATTTTGCGCCATGGCGGGAGTTGTTAAAGCCAACGCGGCAAGGGACAAAAGTGTTCTTCTCATTGATCGACTCTCCTTTCGGATTTTGACTGTTTTTGGCTTTGTACCTTAAGCTCCCGGACGACCAGGCGATGGAGGGTGGCCGAGAGCGAGGCCGCGGATTCATCGGCCAGCCGTTTCAGGGACGTCATCTCCGAGGGGGTGAGGAAGGTCACCACCCGTTCGGACCGGGCCTGGTCATATGGAACGGACGGTCTGCCGTATCGGCGATTTGAAGTCATTTCGATCATACTGGTCCCTGACTAGGTTTAGAATGACGGCCGGTCGCTTTGATTGTTTGCCGGTAATATTCGTGAGACCCAAAACCGACCACATCAAAAAATCGTCAAATTCGGCGGCGGGGTCGTTTCTGTTTTTTGCAAGCGGTCAGGCGTGGGGCGGTCTTTGGGGGCAGCCTTTCCCATACCAAAGGCCTAGTCGCCACAGGCAAAGACTTTCGTATCGTTTGGTTGTTTCGCAACCGCGTTGCCGCTGCGTGGAAAATTGAGCTTAAACCACGGGGGCGGCATGTACTCCAGGGTAGTCAAAGGCAATGGGCGCCTAGTTGTTGACTCGTTGATGGGGAATTCCTTGACCGGTTTGTGTCACGGAGCCCCGCCGTTAGAGCCAAACATGGTGTCTCCGTTTTTTGGCGGCGCCGGATGATTGATGACGTGGGCATGAATCCCATCGTTCAACACGCAACAAGCTATTCGGTTATGCTGCATCTACCTAAGAATTTAAATCCTGTCATCCCAGAGATGTTGGGTGTGATGAAAAACAACATTTACGCAAGTCATTGAAAAAGAACAAATTTTTAATTTGATGTAAATGTTTGTTTGTCAAACCGGATAAACGATCAAGCGTTCCAAAATGTGAGGACATAAGTCATGGCAGCGATCAGTATCTTCAACAAGCGCGGTGTCGCTCGGTCCGCCGGCGACGACCGCTCATATCGAGGCATGGTCGATGCCATGCCGGTCAGCGTCATGTTGTGCGAGCTGACGGATTTTCGCATCACCTATATGAACCAGTCCTCCCTTGAGGCGCTGCGGAAAATAGAACACGTGCTGCCATGTAAGGCTGACGATATTTTGGGGCAGAGCATCGATATCTTTCATAAAACGCCCCAGCATCAGCGCCAACTGCTCGCCGACCCGGGCAATTTGCCGTTCAAGACACGCATTACCATCGGTGGGGAATGGCTGGATCTCCTGGTCACGGCGCTGTTCGATCCCAACGGGCGCTACCACGGCCCCATGCTGACCTGGTCGGTGATTACCGATCAGGTGCGGCAGGAAGCGGAAACGCAAAAGCTCCTGCAGATGGTGGACCGCATGCCCATCAACGTCATGATGGCGGACAAGGATTCCCTGGAGATCAATTTCATCAATCAGACCAGTGTGGAGACCCTGCGCCCGCTTCAGTCCGCGCTGCCTGTTCCGGTAGATCAGCTCAAAGGCCAATGTATCGACGTTTTTCATAAACATCCGCCCCATCAGCGCCAGCTTCTGGCCGATCCCAGCAATCTGCCGCACCGGGCCATCATCGGCGTTGGCGACCAAAAGTTGGATCTGAATGTGGCGGCCATCAACGATGCTGCGGGCGAGTACATCGGCCCCATGGTCACCTGGTCCATTGTTACCGAGAACATTAAGATGGCGGATACCGTATCCTCGGTCATGGGATCGGTGTCGGCCGCGGCGACGGAGCTGCAGGCCAGCGCTTCGACCTTGCAGGGCATCGCCGAACAGACAAACTCGAGGGCGGGTACTGTCGCCTCCGCGTCGGAGGAACTGCATAGTTCCATCAGTGAAATCTCCCGTCAGGTTTCCCAAGCCGCCTCCGTTGCCAACGAGGCCTTGTCGGAGGCTCACCGTGGCAACGAGATGATCAATGGCTTGGCCCAATCCGCTGAAAAGATCGGCAACGTGATCAACATGATCCAAGATATTGCCGGGCAGACCAATCTTTTGGCCCTCAACGCGACCATCGAAGCCGCCCGCGCCGGGGAGGCGGGCAAGGGTTTTGCCGTTGTCGCCTCGGAGGTCAAGGCCCTGGCCAATCAGACGGCCAAGGCAACCGAAGACATCAGCGCCCTGATCCAAGAAATTCAAAGCTCAACCGGTGCTGCCGTGGAAGCCAACGAAACCATCGGCAAAACCATTCGAGAAGTGCATGAAATTTCCACGGCGGTGGCCGCCGCGGTGGAAGAGCAAAACGCCGCGACCCAGGAAGTGGCCGAGAACATCACGGCCGTGTCCGAAGCCTCGTCGGAGGCCGGGCGGGCGACCCATGATGTTCTGAGCGCCTCCACCGAGCTGTCCGGATTGGCCGAGAGCTTACAGGGACAGGTCGACGGCTTTATCAAGTCGCTGACCGGGTAAACCGGTCGATCATGCCTCGGTGAGGATTAGGACCTTGTCCTGACCGATTGGCCTACGGTTTCCAGAATCCATTTCCTGAACTGTTGGGCGCGGTCTTTGGATTTTTCGGTGCCGCCCAGGGCCACGTAGTAGTTCTCGTTGCTCGGCATCTCGCCGGGGAAGGGACTGTGAAGACGGCCTTCTTGGATCAAGGGCTGGCACAGCAAGCGTCCGCATAAGGCAATGCCCTGTTTTTGTTCCGCCAGTTCAATGGCGAGTTCGTCGGCGTCCACGTGGAGAGCCGGGGGCGCATCCGGCGGGGTGCCGTGGTGTTGGGACCAGCGGTCCCAGGTATTCTCCGTTCCGAGGACATGAATGAGCAGGGCATCCCGCATCCCGTCCCCCGCCTTGGCGTCCGGCGCCAGGTCCGGATGGCAAACGGGTATAACCACGTCCTCCAAAAGTTGTTCCGCACCCTCACCCACAAGCTCCGCCGGACCGTATCGGATTTGGACATCGGCTTTGACCCGGGTGTATTCGTCCGGCCAAAGCGCGCTGACGATCCGAACCCCGGTGCCGGGATGGGACTCTTGGAAAGAGCCGATGTGCCGGCACAGCCAAAGCCGGGCGAAACTGCTGGAACAGGCCACTTCCAGTACCGATTCCTGTTTTCGGCCGGAGAAAAGTTCGGCCGCCGCGTTGAGATCGGCCATGGCGCCGGCCACGTAGGTCAGCAGCTGGCGCCCGCCATCGGTCAAGGCCACGCCTCGCGCCTGGCGGGTGAAAAGGGTGGCGCCGAGCCGGGTTTCCAAAGACCGGATGTGCTGACTGACGGCGGACTGGGTCAGGTTTAATTCCTGGGCGGCCCGCGAAAAACTCCCATGACGCGCGGCGCAGTCGAAAGTGCGAAACCAGATCAGAGGCGGCAGGGAGCGGGGCATGATCCGAATCATAGATATAAGTTAATCTTATGTCGAGTGGTGTAAATTTATCGCTTGTCCGGTACGATGAAATCCCATTTCATTTATTTCATTTAGAGTGCGCCCGGGCACGGGGCAAACACCGGAAAGGGAAGGGGCATGGAGCACGTCAAATTCACCGAGATGAAGCAAGGGGATGCCGATGACTATCGCTTCCTGGAGGGGCTTGAAGTCTCTTTCGCCGAGAAGGTTGGGGAGCGGTTGTTCGATTCTCTGACCGCCCTCGACGACAGCTTTTCGGGATATCAGGTTTCGCGCCTCGGCCATTCCGTTCAGTCTGCGACACGGGCCTGGCGGGACGGGGCGGACGTTGATTGGGTGGTCTCGGCCTTGCTGCACGATATCGGCGATCTCTACGCCCCCTATAATCACGGTGACTACGCGGCCAATGTGCTGGCGCCCTTCGTGCGGGAACAGTGTACCTGGGTCATCCAAGTCCATGCGGACTTTCAAAAGTATTACTACGCCCACCTGCGGGGCGGAAACCGGCATGTCCGGGACGCGTATCGGGAGAATCCCTATTTCGACGACTGCGTGGAATTTTGCGAGCGCTGGGATCAGAGCAGTTTCGATCCTGAGTATGACGACCTGCCATTGGCTTTTTTTCGGCCCTTGGTCATGGACGTCTTCGGGCGGACACCCTTTGATCCCGACGTCCTGCGTCCGGGAGAGCGGGAACCCTTGACATCCGGCCCCATGGCGGCGTCTCGTAATGCGATCGGCCAGGAGGTTATCCGATGACCATTGATGCTTACGCCCAGTTCGCCGCGGTTCAGGCGCCCATTGCCACCTCCGCGACCCTGCCGCCGGCTTGTTACCATGACCCGGATCTGGCGCGATTGGAGCGGGATGCCGTGTTCTCTTCGTCCTGGATCGGCATCGGCCGTCACGACCAATGGAAGTCGCCGGGGGAGTATTCGGCGCTGAACATCGCCGGTATTCCACTGATCGTGCTGCGGGATCGAACGGGCCAACTAAGGGTTTTTTCCAACACCTGCCGCCACCGTGGATCCGAACTCCTGGAGGGGACCGGCAAGGTCAAAACCATCAGCTGCCCCTTTCACTGCTGGACCTATACCCTGGACGGGCGCTTGATGGGAGCGCCCCATATGCCCAAGGATGGGTCCTTCGATAAGTCAAGGTACGGGCTGTTCGAATTCCGGGCGGCGGAGCGCGAAGGTTTTGCTTTCATCTGTCTGAACGGGGAGACGGAAGGGATCGACGCCTGGCTAGGGGACTTCGCCGCTCTGCATGCCCCTTGGTCCCTGCCCGATTTGGTTCTGACCCGCCGTGTTGAACTCGAGGCCGAGTGTAATTGGAAGGCATTCCTTGAGGTCTTCAACGAATATTATCATCTGCCTTTCGTCCATCCCGATTCCATCGACAGTATCTACGCCCCGCCCGATGGGCACGACACCGTCACCGGCCGCTACGCCAGCCAGTTCGGTGCGACGGAGGGCAGCGGCGGGCTGCTTGAGTCGGCGCAAGAGCATATCCTGCCGCCAATACCCGGCCTGACCGGCCGGGCGGCGCGCGGCACCCGCTACACCTGGCTGTTTCCCAACATGACCTTTGCCGCCAGCACGGAGGCGGTCTGGGTCTATGAAGCCACGCCGCTGGAAGCCAACCGCTGCCGCGTGGTCCAATCGGTCTGTTTTCCCAAGTCGACGGTCGCGCAAGAAGATTTCGAGAGGCGGGCCGACGTTTACTATCAGCGCATGGACGCCGCTCTGGCGGAAGACCTCCCGGCGCTGGAGCGTCAGCAGCGGGGCCAGGAATCTCCCTTCGCCGTGGCGGGGCGGTATTGCCTGGATCTGGAGCCGAATGTTGCCCATTTTGGCCAGTGGTATGCCCAACGCATGAAGGGCGCGTTGGAACAAGGGCAAACGGCCACGGGTTCGTTCCGAAAGGCGGCCGCGCTCTAAAAAGGCATCTTCATGGTTTGGCGGATATACGGTATCCCGCGCCGCGAACCGTGTTGATCATGTCCCCATGTGGCCCCAGCTTTTTGCGCAAACGGCTCATGTAAACGTCCACGACGTTGGTCAAGGGATCTTCATGAACGTTCCAAAGACTGTTGAGGATCAGCTCCCGTGAAAAAACCTTGCCCGGGTTGGACATGAGGAGATGAAGCATCTCCCGCTCCCGGGCGGATAACTCGATGGTGCGGCCGGCGCAGGTCACTTGAAGGGATTGGGTGTCGAAGGTCAGTTCGCCCACCACCAGCAAGTTGGTTTCGGTGCCCCTGGCTTCCACATAGCCCGCCCGACGGATCAAGGCTTCGATGCGGGCGATCAACTCGTCAAAGTCGAATGGTTTTGGAAGATAGTCATCGGCGCCCAGCCGCAGGCCGGCCACCCGATCTTTTGGGTCGCCGAGGGCCGTCAACATGAGAATCGGCGTGACATCGCCTTTGGCCCGGGTCCGCTGGCAAACCTCCTGACCCGATAGGCCCGGCAGCATGAGGTCCAAAACCACGATGTCAAAAGAGTGGCCGGCCAACATCTCAAGGGCTGTTTCGCCGCTACCTGCCAGCGAGACGGTCCAGCCCTCGGACCTCAGGCCCCGTCTTAAAAAACTGGCGACAGCGGCCTCGTCCTCGACCAAAAGCAAATTCATGAGACGGCTTTGAGTTTGGTGCGTTGAGGCAGCATGATGGTAATCGTCGTGCCTTTGCCTTCCTCGCAGGTGATGCCAATGGTGCCGTCGTGAGCCTCCACGATGGCCTTGGCGACGGGAAGTCCAAGGCCGGCGCCGTCTTGGTAGCGCTCGGTGGCGTTGCTGCCCCTGAAAAACCGGTCAAAGGCCCGGGAAATCTCCTCCTCCGTCATGCCCGGACCGTTGTCTGAAACCAAAATGGCAAAGCCCGAGACCGCCTCGTGGAGTCCGATCTCCACTTCCGAAGCCCCATACCGCACCGCGTTGTCCAACAGGATAACGATCACTTGCCGGATACGATTGGGATCGATGCTGGCCATGGTGTTGTCTTGCGGACAGTTGATCGTCAGTTCCAAGTGCTTCGTGCTGATGAGGGCGCTAGCCTCTTCGATGATTTCAGGCAACAGACCGGCTAGGTTGACCCGTTCGAGTTTAAGGCGGGTCTCGCCCACTTCCCGCCGGGCGATAAACAGCAGATCGTCGACGATACGCGCGGTGTGAACGGCGGCGTCGCGGGACTTCTCCAAGGCTTCCCGATAAAACTGCGGGGATTTTTCACCGCCGCGCAGGGCAATGTCGGCCTCGCCTTTGATGATGGTCAAGGGCGTGCGCAACTCGTGGCTGACATCGGCCAACAAGCGCCGGCGGTTGTTTTCGTTGGCCTTCAATTCCGCCAAGACTTGTTCTAGTTCCCCGGTCCGGCGTTTGACGGCTCGCTCCAGTTCCGCGTTTGTCCCTGCCAAGACGGCGGCCCTTTGGGACAGTTCGTCGGCCATGCGATTGAAGGCGCGCCCCACATCCTCCAGCTCAGTTTTACCGCCCTCGGCGATGCGATGGTCCAGATCGCCCGCTGCCAATGCCCGCGCGCCGCCGATCAGCTTGTCGATGGGTCCACGAATGTTGCGCACCAGTATCAGCAGGCTTAGCCCCGCCGCGATCACGGCAATGAGCCCGAAGCCGGCGGCCGCCAACTGAAAGTTTCTCGATTGCCGCGCGGAATAGGCGCGAACCGCGGCCACTTCCGATGCTTCGTCTTCCAGTGCCTCCTCGATTAAGATATTGAAATGCCGCTCCACCTTTTCATCCAACACCAGGGAAAGCCGCCGCCAGTTGGTGGGCAGGGTGTCGGTTTCCGACGCGTTCACAAAGGCATCATACTCGCGCAAGAGGGCGTTGATTTGGTGGTCTATGAGGGAGATGCGGTCCAGTTCCTCGATCTCTTCTTCTTCCTCTTCCCCGACGAACTGAATCTCTTGTCCTGTGAGGCGGCGCAAAAAGGCGATGTCCTTCTTGATCTCTTCGATTAGTCGCCGTTCCCCCAAGCCCTCGTCCCGGTCCCCGATGAGCATGGCATCGGCGAACTGCTTAAACAGGTGATAGGTGTGGTTGGACAGGGACAGATAGGTTTCATACTGTTGTTGGGCGAAATCAGTGCGTTTCTGGGCGTCGGCGAACTGGCGCGCGCTCCAGATGGCCAGGACAACGCTGGCCAGGCTGATCACCAATAGTATTCCGAAGGAAAGATATAGTTTTGATACCATGCGCATCGTCGACCTGTCCTTTCCGGACCATTTGTGACCCAATGCGACGAATTTAAGCCACCGAGTTTAGATTTCGTTCCAATATTCGCCGGGGATTGCCTGCCGCCTCGATCCGAACCTGATCCACGATCCACACACTCTCACAACAATAGGCCAAGGCCGGGTCATGTGTCACCACAAGGATTGTTGCCTTGCTTTCACAGATTACCCGTTTTAAGTGCGACACCGTGCTCCAACAGGCCACCTAAGCCGTACTCGCGGGCCACGGCCTCAACGGTGCTGTCATCGGGGGGCGGCCAAACCCACGGTCAATGCCCGGCCCGGACTGCGCCGCAGCAGATTGATGAGCGGCCCGATCTCGCAAGTCATCATTGGCCGGAACATCAACGCAAAAATCAGAAACACCGTTGGTCATGCCATATCTCCCTCAATAACGCGTTCTGTTGAGCGGTTTCCCAATGCTCTAACACCCAATTGATGAATTGGTCATGACTCCAACATGAACGCTTTCTTTCAGGCAGATTAACGTCTTCTGAACGCCCTCTTTGCTTTCCCACTTGCCGTACGCGCGGCGCGCCCGACGGCTTCTTGAACGATGGTGTTGGCGGGCGCCGGTTCGATCAATTGCACGGCCGCAGTCTTGCTTCGCTGCGAAAATTGTTGTCCGGGTGAATTGGCTCGGATCAATTGGAAACTTGCTTTCCATTCAGCGGCGGGATCGGAAACGAGATACCATGGCGCCGATGTTTGCTGCCTTCCGAATTCGGCCCAACTGCTTAACAATAAACAAAAATCAGAAACTGGCCCGGGCCTTGCATGATGGGCCTTGAAAGAAGCCGGCGAACTGCCCGGCCGTGTCTTTTAGGGCCTTGCCCCGTCGGGGCTTGGCAAAAGGGCAATGGGAGGGATGATCATGAGAGAGACCTTTTACGACGTGCTGCGGCGCCAGGGGGTAACCCGCCGGAGCTTCCTGAAATTCTGCAGCCTGACTGCGGCGGCCATGGGCATGGGGCCGTCCATGGCGTCCAAGATGGCCCATGCCTTGGAAACCAAGCCGCGCACCCCGGTGCTGTGGCTGCATGGTCTGGAATGCACCTGCTGCTCGGAAGCCTTTATCCGCTCGGCCCACCCCCTGGCCAAGGACGTGATCTTGTCCATGATCTCCCTGGATTACGATGACACCATCATGGCGGCGGCCGGACACCAGGCCGAGGCCATCATCGAGGAAATCGTTCGGGACTATAAAGGCGAATACATCCTCGCCTGCGAAGGCAATCCGCCGCTGAACGAAGACGGCATGTACTGCATCATCGCGGGCAAGCCTTACCTGGACCAACTGAGATTCGCCGCCCAGGACTGTAAGGCCATCATCTCCTGGGGGTCCTGCGCCTCCTGGGGCTGTGTGCAGGCGGCCCGGCCGAACCCGACCCAGGCGGTGCCCATCCACAAGGTGATCACCGACAAACCCATCGTGAAGGTGCCCGGGTGCCCGCCCATTCCGGAGGTGATGACCGCGGTGGTGACCTATATGGCGACCTTTGGCCAACTGCCGGACCTGGACCGCCAGGGCCGCCCGAAGATGTTCTATAGCCAGCGCATTCACGACAAGTGCTATCGCCGGCCCCATTTCGACGCGGGACAATTCGTGGAGGCCTGGGACGACGAGGGCGCGCGCAAGGGCTATTGCCTCTATAAAATGGGCTGCAAGGGTCCGACCACTTATAACGCCTGTTCCACGGTCAGATGGAACGGCGGTCTCTCATTCCCGATTCAGTCGGGCCATGGCTGCATCGGTTGCTCGGAAGACGGCTTCTGGGACAACGGATCTTTCTACGATCGCTTGACAAATATTCACCAGTTTGGCGTCGAAGCCAACGCCGACGACGTGGGCCTGGCGGCGGCCGGCGTGGTTGGCGCCGGGGTCGCCGTGCATGCCGGCATCAGCGCGGTGAAACGCTTGACTGAAAAGGGAGGGCAGGACAAATGAGCACCATGCAAACGCCGAACGGCTTTACCCTCGACAAATCCGGTCAGCGTGTCGTGGTAGATCCGGTCACCCGCATCGAAGGCCACATGCGCTGCGAGGTAAACGTGGATGACGATAACATCATCCGCAACGCGGTCTCCACCGGCACCATGTGGCGGGGGCTGGAAGTGATCCTGAAAGGCCGCGACCCGCGCGATGCCTGGGCCTTCACCCAGCGCATTTGCGGCGTGTGCACGGGCACCCATGCCTTGACCTCGGTGCGCTGCGTGGAAGACGCCCTGGGCATTGAGATCCCGGACAACGCCAACTCAATCCGCAACATCATGCAGCTCTGCCTGCAGGTGCATGACCATCTGGTGCATTTTTACCATTTGCATGCCCTGGATTGGGTCAATCCGATCACGGCCTTGAAGGCCGACCCCAAGGCCACCTCGGAGCTGCAAATGGCCGTGGCGCCCAAGCACGCCAAATCCTCTCCCGGATATTTCAGGGACATTCAAAATCGCTTGCTAAAGTTTGTCGAAAGCGGCCAGCTGGGGCCCTTCAAGAACGGCTACTGGACCAACCCGGCCTATCTCTTGCCGCCGGAAGCCAATTTGATGGCCGTGACCCACTATCTGGAAGCGCTGGATTTCCAGGCCCACATCATGAAAATCCGCACCGTCTATGGCGGCAAGGATCCCCACCCCAATTGGCTGGTGGGCGGCGTGCCCTGTTCCATCAACGTGAACGATACGGGCGCGGTGGGCGCCGTCAACATGGAGCGGCTCAATTTCGTGAACTCGGTCATCGACCAGACCATCGAGTTCATCGACAATGTTTACATTCCGGACCTCTTGGCCATCGGCCAGTTTTACAAGGGCTGGCTCTATGGCGGTGGTTTGGCCAACCAATCGGTGCTGTCCTATGGGGATATTCCCGAGAATGCCAGCGACTATTCGCCGGAAAATCTGATGATGCCCCGCGGGGCCATCATCAACGGTAAATTGGAAGAAGTGCACGAGGTGGACCTGCGCGACCCCAACCAGATCCAAGAGTTCGTGCCCCATTCCTGGTACAGCTACGCGGATGAGAGCAAGGGCCTGCATCCTTGGGATGGGGTCACCGAGCCCAACTATGAGCTGGGGCCGGCCACCAAGGGCTCGCGGACGCACATTGAAGAGCTGGACGAAAGCGGCAAGTACTCCTGGATCAAGGCGCCCCGCTGGAAAGGCCACGCCATGGAGGTGGGCCCCTTGGCCCGCTACATCATCGGTTATGCCATGGGGCGGGAGGACTATACCGAGCAAATCCAGCTGGTGCTGAAAACACTGGACGTGCCGGTGGACGCCCTGTTCTCCACCCTGGGCCGGACCGCGGCCCGTGCCTTGGAGGCCCAGTGGGCGGCCCACAAGATGAAGTACTTCCAGGATAAGCTCATCGCCAACGTCAAGGCGGGGGATTCCAACACCGCTAACGTGACCATGTGGGACCCCAAGACCTGGCCGTCGGAGGTTAAGGGCGTGGGCTTCACCGAGGCGCCACGCGGGGCCTTGGCCCACTGGATCAAGATTAAGGATGCCAAGATCGACCTTTACCAGTGCGTGGTGCCCACCACCTGGAACGGCAGCCCGCGGGACAACGAAGGCAACATCGGCGCTTTTGAGGCTTCCCTGCTCAACACCAAGGTGGCGCGGGCGGAGGAACCGGTGGAAATCCTGCGTACGATTCACAGCTTCGATCCTTGCCTGGCTTGCTCGACCCACGTGATGAGCGAAGACGGGCGGGAGCTGGCCAAGGTCAAGGTGCGCTGAAAGGGGGCATGTGATGAGCGTGAACACACAAACCGACGCCCCCATCGATGACAGGGCGGGCGAGGGCCAACTGCAAGAAGCCGTCTATGTTTATGAGGCGCCGGTGCGCCTGTGGCACTGGGTGAACGCCCTGTCCATCCTCGTGCTCTGCGTGACCGGCTATTTCATCGCGTCGCCCTTGCCGTCGGTGCCCGGGGAGGCCAGCGACAACTTCCTCATGGGCTACATCCGCTTTGCCCATTTCGCCGCGGGCTACATTCTGATCGTGGGCTTTCTCCTGCGGGTTTATTGGGCCATCGTGGGCAATCACCATGCCCGACAAATGTTCCTTCCCAAGGTCTGGAGCGGAGCCTGGTGGCGGGAGGTCTGGCACGAAGTGCGGTGGTACAGCTTCCTGGAGCGCGAGCCCAAGAAATACATCGGCCACAACCCGCTGGCGACCTTGGTGATGCACGTCATGTTGCTGTGGGGCTTGGTGTTCATGATGATCACGGGCCTGGCCCTCTATGGGGAGGGTACCGGCATGGATTCCTGGCAGTACGTTCTGTTTTCCAGCTGGGTGATCCCGCTGTTCGGCAACAGCCAGGACCTGCACACCTTCCATCACCTGGGCATGTGGTACATCGTCATCTTTGTGATCATCCACGTCTACGTGGCGATCCGGGAAGACATCATGTCGCGCCAAAGCATCGTGAGTTCCATGATTTCCGGCTGGCGCATGTTCAAGGACACCCGCCCGGCGGACGACCTGGACTGATCCTAAGTCTCAAGAAAATCTGCTTCTTCCTTATCAACTTCCGGGGGTCGGTCACTACCGCCCCCGCTTTTTTTGAGTGTTTTGGGCCGAGTTGATAAGCAAGCTGCCACTTTTGGCCTGCCAAGGCATGAGGCTCAACGCGCCACGGCCTCGATTTGGATGGTTTCTTTCCACTTTTCCAAAAAAATGGAAGAGTGGTTTGCGCTAGATCATATCCCAGAATTTCGAATTGCCGTAAAACCCATAAAACTCAAGGCTTTATCGCGGAGGGCCAAACTGGCACCGGCTTTGCAAAGAAGACGGTAAAACGACAAGAATATGGGAGGATGACATGGGCGAACCCCGCGCTCTCATTCTGGGCATAGGAAACCTGCTGTGGGCGGACGAGGGCTTCGGTGTTCGCGCCGTCGAGTGTCTGCACCGCCAATACGCCTTTCCCGACGGCGTCCGGCTGATGGATGGCGGGACCCAGGGGATCTACCTGGTCGAGCACATTCGCGCCACGGACATTCTGGTGGTCTTTGACGCGGTCGACTATGGCCTCACCCCGGGCCGGATGAAGCTGGTCGAGGGGGATGAGGTGCCAAAGTTCCTGGGCGCCAAGAAAATGAGCCTGCACCAGACGGGCTTTCAGGAAGTCTTGGCCATGGCCGAGATGATGGGGGATTACCCCGCGCACCTGCTTTTGATCGGCGTGCAGCCCGTGGAACTGGAAGATTTCGGCGGCAGCTTGCGCCCGGCGGTCAAGGATCAGATCGAACCGGCGATCCGGCACGCTTTATCCTATTTGCAAGGTCTGGGCATCCACGCGGTTAAGCGCCCGCGGCCTCTCGGCGACCATGTGGGTATCTCCACCGCCGAAACCGGGCTCCGGAGCTACGAAAACCAGCGTCCTTCCGAGCAGGAGGCCTGCCGTCACGGCGATGCCCGCTTCATGCCGGATGAGGCGCGCTGATGTGTATCGCCATCCCCATGCAGATCGTAGAGCGGCGGGAGGGGCGCGCGATCTGTGAAACGACCGGACGGGTTGAAGACGTGGACATGGCCCTGGTCGGCGATCTGCCCATCGGTGCCTGGGTTCTGGTGTTTCTTGGCGCGGCGCGCGAGCAGGTCTCGGAGGAACGGGCGCGGCAGATTACCGACGCATTGGGAGCCCTTACGATCGCGCTGGATGGCGGAGACCGGCAGCAAATCGATGTACTGTTCCCCGATTTGGTCGATCGAGAGCCCGAGTTGCCTGAATTCCTCCGCCAACAAGCCCAAACCGCCGAGCCATAACGGCCAGCCGAGAGAAAGGACGGGAGATGTTTTCACCTTTGGCACAGATGCTGATCGACGATCACGGCTATGCCCTGATCGACGAGACCAATGTGGACGACTTTTTGAACAAAAATACCTTCTCTGTGCTGTTTTTCACCGGCGATGCGGCCCGCCTGGCGGAAAGCGACGACGTGGCGGTCATCCTGCCCCAACTGGTGGCGGCCTTTGGCGGCCGCTTCGTGCCCGGTGTGGTGGCACGGGGGGAAACGGAAAAGCAATTGCAGCGTCGCTTTCGCTTCAACACCTTCCCCACCTTGGTCTTTCTCAAATTCAAAGACTATCTGGGGGTGATTTCCCGGGTGCAGGACTGGCAGGACTACCTTAGGGACATCGGCGAGATTCTGGCCCGGGAGCCCTCGGCGCCACCGCCGTTCAAGTTTCCGCAAGGTTGCTATCCCGCGACCAAGGGCAACGCTGACACCACCACGGCATCAGGGGCCCCATCATGAGCGCTTATGATCCCTTTCCCGTCACCGGTCCGGGAAGCCAGCCGTCGGAGCCGGATGGCGTCGAGTTCGACTACATGGAAATGCCCGACGATATGGTGACCTACGCCATGCCCATGATGCCCGAGCCGGAAGAGGTGAACGGGGTGGAGACCGCGTTGGATCTCTTGGCGGAGGTCCAAAAAACGCTTTCCGCTTTTGAGGTTTCCCAAGCCGGACGGGTTTTCGATCTCACGGCTTTGGATGGCGCCAACAAGGCCTTCATCAATCAAGTGCTGGGCGAAGGCGAGGTCAGTGCGGTCGCCGGGGCCAAGGTGCAAGTGCAGGAATCTGTCTTGGCCGGGGTTTGGCGCCTCTACGAAACCGATTCCCAAGGCAAACTGCGCCGCGATCTGATCGAGATCGCCGCCTTTCCGGGCACCGTATTGGACTTGGCGCAAAGAACGGGGCGGGAGCGCTCGCCGGCAAACGCCGAGACCTGGCCCGACGGCGTGGCCAACGCGCCGGCGCTGTTGACCGAATTGGCCGACGCGACTGACAACTTTGATGCGGCGGCCTTGGCTGACGAGGCCAAAATGCCCCACGTCATCAATCTTTCGCTACTGCCGCTGACCGAAGAGGATATGGTCTATTTGGATCAAAAAATCGGGCGGGGCCAGGTGAGTATCTTATCGCGGGGCTACGGCAACTGCCGCATCACCAATAGCCACACCCGTCATGTGTGGTGGGTGCAGTATTTCAATTCCCGCGAGGCTTTGATCTTGAACACCATCGAGGTGAGCGTCATTCCCGATGTGGCCTGCGCCGCCCAAGAGGATATTGACGACAGCGCCGAACGCCTGGCGGAAATCTTGGGAGTTTACCGGTGAGGGACCATTTTTTCGGCGGTTCCTATGGGGGCGACAGTACGAAAGTAACGCCGCAAACCCGCTTGGAATGTAAAATTTGCTGGTATGTCTACGATCCTCGGGAAGGGGATGACTACTGGCAGATCCCGCCGGGCACGCCCTTCACCCAGCTTCCCGATCATTGGAGCTGCCCCAACTGCGACGGGCGCCGGGAAGACTTTCTGGTGCTGGAGGAGGTCTGATATGGACGATGCCGCGGCTGTCACGGCCCGATTGGAGACCACTTTTGCGGAGATCTATCGAACCCGCATGCACGACGTGCCGATCGTCAATGGCAGGCTGACGGTCAAAGCGGTGGGGTTTCGCACCCATGGCGCCGACTGGATCGGGATCCTGATCACCCCGTGGTTCATGAACATCGTGTTGCTGCCCGGGGACGGCCGGGAAATCTCGGGCCAGGTGGGGGATACCAAGTCTCACATCCTGCCGGCGGGGCGCTTTGACTTCATGGTCAGCGAGGAAGCCGGCTTGGGCCGTTTTCTCATGTGTTCCCTGTTTTCGCCCGTGCTGGAATTCAGCGATCAAAAAGCGGCTGAGATCACCGCCAACGCCGCGCTTGGGGCCGTCCTGCAGCAGGACGAAACCCCGTCGGCGCCCGCCCCGGACAGCATGATGTACTCTCTAGCCAGGGGCCAAGGGCCGATGGCGGACATGACCCGGCATTTGGGTGCTCAAAAGGCCAAGGGTCCGGTGAGTCGCCGGCGGCTGCTCGTCCCCCGGGACGAGAAGGAGGGGACGGAGGCATGATCCGCGAGGGCCGGCTGATCATTGACCTCCACCGCGCGGGCGACGGCATCGCGAAGGTGGGGATCGTATCAAGACGGCCACCCCGGGTCGCCGAGGTTTTCAAGGGCCGTGCGGCCGCCGAGATTCCCACAGCCATGCCCCTTTTGTTCAGTATCTGTGCGAAGGCTCAGGGGTATGCCGCCAGCCATGCGGTGGAGCGGGCCCTGGCCGTGCCTCCAAGCCAGGCGACCCAGGCGGCGCGGGACGCCCTGGTCAGGGTGGAGACCACCCGTGAGCTCATGTTGGGCATGGCCTTGCGTTGGTCCGCGCTAGTGGAGGTCGACTGCGACAAGGAAGATCTGCTGCAGATCAATGGCATGATCCCGGTGTTCCAAAAGGCCCTCTTCGGTGTACAGGCGCCCTTTGCCGTGGGCGGAGCGTGCCAACTGGACGGGGCGGCCTGGGACCAGGCCATTGACCGGCATCAGGCCTTGATCGAGCGGTTTGCGCTAGGCGTGCCGGCGGCTCAGTTCAGGGCCTTGGAAACTTGCGCCGATCTATGCCGCTGGGCGGAGAGCGCCCATTGCCTGGGCGCTGCCTTCGTCAAGGCCCTGCTGGAGAGGGGCTGGGCCGATCTTGGACAATGCGACGGCACCCATCTGCCCGCGTTGGAGGAGGACGACCTGGCTGAATGGCTCTTCGCCACCGAAAGCGGCTTTGACGACGGTGCCCCGAAATGGCGGGACCGGGCTTGCGAATCCACCATCCTATCCCGTCATGCCGGGGCGCCGCTGGTCGCGGCGGTGATGGCGGCCCATGGCAACGGCCTTTTGGCACGCGCGGTGGCCCGGCTTTTCGACTTGGCCCAAGCGGGTGATGACCTTCGCGCGCTCCGAGAGAAAATGAGGGGAGATGGGAATTCCCGGGCGCCATCGTCCCATCCGGGGCGAGGCCTTGCCCAGGTAGCGGCCGCGCGCGGTTTGCTCATTCACGGGGTTGAGGTCGACGATGGCGTCGCCGTGGACTATCGTATCGTGGCGCCCACCCAATGGAACTTTCAGACCGCGGGTGTGGCGGCGTCCAGCCTGGCGGCGGTAACGGCGTGCGATGGAGAGGATTTGGCCCGCAAGGCCGGATTGGTGATCGATGCCATCGACCCCTGCCTCGGGTACGAACTGAGGATTCACTGATGCACGAAATGGCCCTCAGCGAAAGCATTTTGGGGATCTTGCAAGAGCAGGCGGCGGCCCAGAATTTCGCCCGGGTAAAGCGGGTGCGGCTGGAAGTGGGGCCGCTGGCCGGTGTGGAGATCGAGGCCTTGCGTTTTAGCTTCGAGGTGGTCAGCAGAGATACCATCGCCGACCGGGCCGAGCTGGAGATCATCGAAACGGAAGGTCAGGCCTGGTGTTTGCCCTGCGGGGAAACGGTCGCGGTGACCCAACGCTACGACCCCTGTCCCAAGTGCGGTAGTTTCCAATTGCAGGTCACCGGCGGTGACGAGATGCGGATCAAGGATTTGGAGGTGGACTGATGTGTACGGTATGCGGATGCGGTTCGGAAAACGTCAAAATCGAATGTCACAGCCATAAGCATGATCATGCTCATGCCCATGGAAACGGTGATGATCACCACCATCACCACACCCACGACCACCAAACCCACAACTACGGCGCGGGCCCGGCCCGTGCCCATGCGCCGGGGCTCAGTCAAAGCCGCATGGTGGCCATTGAAAAGGACATCCTTTCCAAGAATGACGTCTATGCCGCGGCCAACCGCCGCTTCTTCAATGATCGGGGTATCTTGGCCCTGAACCTGGTGTCCAGCCCCGGTTCGGGTAAAACCACTCTTTTGGTGGAAACCATCAAGCGCCTGAAGGACCATTTGCCCGTCTGTGTGATCGAGGGCGACCAGCAGACCGCCAACGACGCGGAGCGGATCCGGGCAACGGAGGTGCCGGCGCTGCAGATCAATACGGGCAAGGGCTGCCATCTGGACGGTCACATGGTCGGCCATGCCCTGGAGACCTTGCAGCCGGCGGCCGGCGGGCTGGTTTTCATCGAAAACGTGGGCAATCTGGTGTGCCCCGCCGCGTTCGATCTGGGGGAAGCCCACAAGGTGGCGATCCTCTCCGTGACCGAGGGCGAGGACAAGCCGCTGAAGTATCCGGACATGTTCCATGCCGCCGATTTGATGCTGCTGTCCAAGACCGATCTTTTGCCCTACCTCAATTTCGATGTGGAGTGCTGTATCGACTATGCCCGCCGGGTCAACCCGGGGATCAAGGTGCTGCTGGTCTCGGCCCAGTCGGGCGAGGGCATGGAGGACTGGTGCGCCTGGATCACGGCGGCGCGGATGGTGGCCGCGACAGAGACCGCGACCGGCCGTTCCGCCGCGGCCGCCAAGTAGGAGGCGCCCCATGTGCTTGGCCATTCCCGCCGAAGTGATCGCCGTCGACAGCGCCGCGGATACCGCCGTGGTTTCCCTGGGCGGGGTGAAAAAGACCATCTCGACGGCTTTGTTGGAACATGTGACCATCGGCGATTTCGTTTTGGTCCACGTGGGGTATGCCCTGCACAAAGTCAGCCCGGAGGAGGCAAGCCGCACGCTGGCGCTGATGGCCGAGGCGGGTCTCTTGGCCGAGGAGATCGAGGAGATGACGGCATGAAATACGTCGACGAATTCCGCGACCAGGAACTGGCCCAATCTCTCGCCCAGGCCATTGCCCGGGAGGCCCGGCCCGAGCGGCGCTATAACATCATGGAGTTTTGCGGCGGCCACACCCACGCCATTTTCCGCTATGGGGTTCAGGATCTGGTGCCCAAGAACGTGCGCTTCGTACACGGGCCAGGTTGCCCGGTTTGCGTGTTGCCCGTCGGCCGCCTGGACGGTGCCATGGAGCTGGCTGAAAAGAACAGCGTGATCCTGGCCACTTATGGGGACATGATGCGCGTGCCGGCCCGCAAACGGCGCAGCCTGATCAAAGCGAAGGCCGAGGGCGCGGACATCCGCATGGTCTATTCGACCCAGGACGCCCTGAAGATCGCCCGGGACAACCCCGACCGGGAGGTGGTGTTCTTCGCCATCGGCTTCGAGACCACCACGCCGCCCACGGCCGTGGCCATCCAGCAGGCCCAACGGGAAGGCCTGAAGAATTTTTCCGTCTACTGTAACCATGTCCTGACCCCCTCGGCCATCCAGCATATTCTGGAATCCCCGGAAGTGCGGGAGATGGGAACAGTGGCCATCGACGGCTTCCTGGGACCCTCTCACGTGAGTTCCATCATCGGCACCTTGCCCTATCACTTTTTTGCCGAGGAGTTTCAGCGCCCCGTGGTGATCACCGGCTTCGAGCCCTTGGACGTGCTGCAGGCCACCCTGATGGTGACCCGTCAGCTAAATGAGGGACGCCATGAAGTGGAAAATCAATACAGCCGGGTTGTCACCACTGGCGGCAACGCCAAGGCCCAGCGCCTGGTCGCCGAAGTTTTTGAACTGCGCCGGGTTTTCGAATGGCGCGGCCTGGGCCAAGTGCCCTATAGCGCCCTGAAGATTAAAGAGGCCTATGGGACCTTCGATGCGGAGCGGCGCTTCGGACTGCAGCCCCGGCAGATCGCAGATGTGAAATCCTGCGAGTGCCCGTCCATCATCCGTGGCGTCAAAAAGCCCACGGACTGTAAGCTCTTCGGCAAGGTCTGCACGCCCGACAACCCCATGGGCTCTTGTATGGTCTCTTCCGAAGGGGCCTGCGCGGCCTACTGGACCTATCGCCGCTTCGCCGCGCCGGAGGCTGCCACGGTTAAACAGGGGGGCATGGCGGCATGAACATGATGAACCGGCGCCACCCGGGGCGTCTGAACCTAAAAAATGACGCGGTCGACATGAGCCACGGCAGCGGCGGGCGGGCCATGGCCCGGCTGATCGAGGAATTGTTCCTGCGCCATTTCGATAATGAGATTTTGCGCCAGGGCAATGACCAGGCCGCCTTCGATCCACCGCCGGGCCGCTTGGTGATGAGCACTGACGGCCATGTCATCTCGCCCCTGTTTTTCCCCGGTGGCGACATCGGGTCATTGTCGGTGCACGGGACCATCAACGATGTGGCCATGGCCGGCGCCAAGCCGCTCTATTTGTCCGCCGGATTCATCTTGGAAGAGGGTTTTCCCTTGGCGGACCTGGACCGGATCGTGGCGAGCATGGCGGCCGCCGCCAAGGCCGCCGGCGTGCCCATCGTCACCGGGGATACCAAGGTGGTGGAGCGGGGCAAGGGCGATGGCGTGTTCATTACCACCACCGGCGTGGGCGTGGTGCCTCCGGGGCTCGAGATTTCCGGCGACCGGGCGCGGCCCGGCGATGCGATCTTGATCAACGGCAGCATTGGCGACCATGGCGTGGCGGTCCTGTCCAAGCGCGAGAATCTGGACTTTGAGACCGAATTGCTCTCCGACAGCGCGGCCCTGCACGATCTGGTCGGGCATTTGGTGTCGGCGGTGGACGGCAACATCCATTGCCTGCGCGACCCGACCCGCGGCGGTCTGGCCACCACCTTGAACGAGATCGCCGGCCAGGCGGGCGTGGGCATGGTGCTGAAGGAACAGGCCCTTCCCATCAAACAAGAGGTTTTGGGCGCCTGCGAACTGCTGGGGCTCGATCCTCTATACGTGGCCAACGAAGGCAAAATGGTGGTGATCTGCCCCGCCGAACAGGCCGAGACGGCCCTTAAGGCCCTCCGCGCCCATCCTCTGGGGCGGGACGGGGCGATCATCGGCCAGGTGCGGGAAGACGCCCACGGCTTCGTGCGTATGCAGACCCGCCTGGGTGGCGAGCGCATCGTGGACTGGCTGGCCGGCGAGCAGCTGCCGCGGATCTGCTGATCATGCGTATCCTCTTCCTGACCCATGGCTTCAACTCCCTGGCGCAGCGCCTCTTCGTGGAGCTGAGCGAGCGGGGGCACCAGGTGACGGTCGAACTGGATATCAACGACGGCGTGACCCAGGAAGCCGTTACCTTGGCCCAGCCGGATGTAATCATCGCGCCCTTCCTGAAGCGTGCCATCCCGGAAGCCGTTTGGAAAAATCATCTCTGCCTGATCGTGCATCCGGGGCCCCTGGGCGATCGGGGGCCGGCGTCCCTGGATTGGGCCATTCTGCGGGACGAAAAGACTTGGGGCGTGACCGTCTTGCAGGCCACGGGGGAGATGGACGGGGGCCCGGTCTGGGCCACGTCCAACTTCACCTTGCGGCCGGGGAGCAAGTCCAGCCTCTATCGCCATGAGGTCACCGAGGCGGCGGTCGAGGCGGTTCACGCCGCGCTCAATCATCTGGAAGCCTATGGCCAAACGCCGCCGGACATCCAGGTGGCCAACGCCATCTGGCGCGGCCCCGTCAAGCAGGCGGACCGGGCCATCGATTGGTCACGGGATACCACGGACACCGTGCTGCGCAAGATCAACAGTGCCGATGGCACGCCCGGGCTTCAGGACCGGATGTTCGGCCGGGATGTCTATCTCTTCGATGCCCACCCGGCCGATGGCCTCCAAGGGGAACCAGGGACGCTCGTTGCCCGCTGCGGCCCGGCGATCGCCCGGGCGACGGTCGATGGCGCGGTGTGGATCGGCCACCTGCGGGACCGGGCTCACCAGCACCCCTTTAAACTGCCGGCCACGCGGGTGTTGGCCGATGTCTGCCAAAATCTGCCGGCAGTCACCCCGAGCGCGCCTCATGCCTATCCGGAGATCCGCTTTGAGCGCCATGGCGCTGTAGGGCTGCTGCACTTCGATTTTTACAACGGCGCCATGGGAACGGCCCAGTGCGAAGCTCTGTTGGCTGCCTATGAGGCCGCGAGGCAGAGCCCGGCCAAGGTGCTCGTGCTCGCCGGTGGGCCGGAGTTTTGGTCCAACGGTTTAAACCTGAACCTGATCGAGGCCGGCGACAGCGCCGCCGATGAATCGTGGCGTAACATCAACGCCATCGACGACCTGGCCGAGGCCATCTTGCGGACTCGCGACAAGGTAACCATTGCTGCCTTAAGAGGCAATGCGGGGGCGGGCGGGGTTTTTCTCGCCCGTGCCTGCGACCGGGTTTGGCTGCGCGCGGGTGTGGTGCTCAATCCCCACTACAAGGACATGGGAAACCTCTATGGTTCCGAGTTCTGGACCTATTCCCTGCCGCGCTGCGCCGGGCCGGAAAAGGCCCAAAAGATCGCCCAAGCCCGCCTGCCCATGGGATCGCGGGAGGCCTTGGCCCTTGGGCTGGCCGACAAAGTTTTCGATGCAGCTCGTGATGATTTCCTGACACAGATTCTCGACGACGCGGCCGCCCTGGCCGCTGGCGGCGACCTCGAGGCAGGGCTTTTCGCCAAGCAGCGCTCGCGGGACGCCGCGGAAGCGGAAAAGCCCTTGGCCGACTACCGCCGGGAAGAGCTGGCACGCATGCACCTGAACTTCTATGGCTTCGACCCCAGCTACCACGTGGCCCGCTACAACTTCGTCCACAAGGTGCCCAAATCGAGAACCCCGGTGACCATCGCGCGGCACCGCAGGGCGCAAAAAGCAAGCGCGTGGAGGAATGCGTCATGATCGACCTGCCCACGGTTTTGGTTGTCGACGACGAGGTCCGCAGCCTGGAAGCCATCGAACGCATCTTGGAAGAGGATTTCGACGTCAAGACGGCCCAAAACGTCGAGGAAGCGCCGCTGTCTTGGCGCGCGCGCAGAAGCTCGTCCGCCAAAGCGCCCACCAGCGCCGCCGGCGTGGCCTG
>JANQKX010000093.1 GCA_028280915.1 Kiloniellaceae bacterium | reverse complement strand
TAGACAATCTGACTGGCCTGAGGCAGGGCATCGAGCACGGCCCCCAGGCGGCGGTGGAATTCCTCAAGCACCGCCTGTTCGTCGAAAACCGGCACCACGACGGATATCAATCCATGAGGGGCGGCTCCAAGAGACGGCGGCCTGGACCAGGGGACCGTTGGCGAATTAGTCATGGGAGGCGACGTCACATCACGGAAAGTTGTCTTACACTCGCGCCGAACCTAGACGGCCCGGCGGGGTTAATCAACTATTCAGGTGATTTATCTTTCCACTAAAGATTAGCCAAGCAGGTCGGCGCCATGCAGGGCGGCGCCATTTGGATGAATCCGGCCGGGCGTTTGGGATAAAGGGTCAGTCGTCCGCCTCGTCATTGAGAAAACGGCGGATGTTACGCGCGGCTTGGCGGATGCGGTGTTCGTTTTCCACCAGGGCAATGCGCACGTAGCCTTCGCCGTGTTCACCAAAGCCGATGCCCGGTGCCACCGCCACGTCGGCGTTTTTCAGCAATACCTTCGAGAACTCCAGGGATCCCAGATTCTGAAATCGCTTGGGGATCGGCGCCCAGGCGAACATGGTCGACGGCGGCGGCGGCACGTCCCAGCCGGCCCGCTCGAAAGCGGTCACCAAGGTGTCCCGCCGGGCGCGGTAGGCGTCGCGAATCTCCTCGACACAGTCTTGCGGGCCGTTGAGGGCGGCGGTGGCCGCCACTTGCACCGGCGTGAAGGCGCCGTAGTCCAGATAAGACTTCACCCGGGCCAGGGCGGCGATCAGTTCGCTGTTTCCCACCGCAAAGCCGATCCGCCATCCGGGCATGGAGTAGGTCTTCGACAAGGAAGTGAATTCAACCGCCAGGTCCTTGGCGCCGGGCACCTGTAGCACCGAGGGCGGCGGCGCGCCGTCGAAGTAGAGCTCCGCATAGGCCAGATCGGAAATGAGGATCAGATCGTGGCGCCGGGCATAGTCGACCACCTCCCGATAAAAATCCAAACTGGCGTTGAGGCAGGTGGGGTTGGAGGGATAGTTGATCACCAGGGCGATGGGTTTGGGCACCGAATGGCGCATGGCCCGGTCCAGCGCCCGCATGAATTCCTCGTCGGGTTCGGCCGGCATGTGGCGGATCACGCCGCCGGACATGATGAAGCCGAACTGATGGATCGGATAGGTGGGGTTGGGTGCCAGGATCACGTCGCCGGGGGCGGTGATGGCCTGGGCCAGATTGGCGAAGCCCTCCTTGGACCCCAGGGTGGCGACGATTTCCCTTTCCGGGTCCAGCGTTACGCCGAATCGGCGCTCATAGTAGGCCGCTTGGGCCCGGCGCAGCCCGGGAATGCCGCGGGAGGCGGAATAGCGGTTGGTCTTGGGCTTGTTGACCGTTTCGATCAGCTTTTCGCAAATGTGCGCCGGTGTGGGCAGGTCGGGATTGCCCATGCCCAGGTCGATGATGTCCGCGCCGCTGGCCCGATAGGCGGCCTTGAAGCGGTTCACTTCCTCGAACACGTAGGGCGGCAGACGCTTAATGCGGTGGAACTCGTTTTTCATGACATTTTCGGTACTGAATGGACAAACACTCAATGGAGATAAAATGGAACGTTCCCATGGCAAGCCTTGGGTCCGCGGGTCATCTCATTAACGCCGTTGAGGTGGTGTCGCTGTCCTGGAAACGACTTTTCGCCGAGGTTAGGAACGATCACAGACCCATGGCATCGCTGTATAGGGTCTGGAAATAGTGCACGCCGTGTTCACCGATACCCAGGTCCTGGGGGTCGACCACAAAACGACCTTGTCGATAGCCCCGTGATTTAAGGCCCTGGTGCACGGAACGGCACAAGGCCTCGTCCTCGGGCCACAGGATGTTCCAGCGGTAGTTTAGCCGCTCCGGCGCCACGGTTTCATCGGGCATGGTCAAAAGGCGCGCCGACATGCGCGTGGTATCTGGCGTTTCCGGAAAAAAGCGGAAGGCCGCCAGGGCACGCTCGCCGGGCAAAACGCCGAACTGGTTGTTGGGGAACATATGCCAGAAGGTGGCCTCCGTGACCGGTTCCGACTCATCGACCTGGTAGGCCTTGTTATCCCATTTCTTGAGGGGACCCTTGCTCTTGAGCCATTTGCCGTGGGGCGTACAGGCGTAGGATTTCAGGTTGACCAGATCGCTGAAGGCCGGATGGGCCGGGGCGCAGTGATAGCATTCCAGGCAGTTCTCGGCCAGCACCTTCCAATTGGCCGGCAGGGGTTCCACATCCCAGGAATGGCGCACGGAATCGGTGGAGACGGTGAGGTCGTCCAGCCACGGGACCTCACGGCGGATATCGGCGAACATGTCGCCGGCCACCTCGTCGATGGGGATGGGATTGTCATCCAGATTGACGAACAAGAAGCCGCAGCGCTCCTCCAGCGCCACCGGTTCCAGGCGATAGGCGCTCAGGTCGAAGTTGGGCATGTTCTTGATGCCGCGGCCGGCAATGAATTCACCATCCAGACTATAGGCCCAGGCATGATAGGGGCAGATCATACGGCCGCGCACCGTCCCCGATCCGGTCAGGATCTGGTGGGCGCGATGCTGGCAGACATTATAAAAAGCACGCAGGCTGCCGTCCCGCTGGCGCATGATGAAGACGGGTTCGTCCACGATGTTGGCACAGATATAGTCACCCGGGTTCGGCAGCTCGGTCTTGTGGGCGATGAGCTGCCAGGAGGTGTAGAAGATCTGCTGCTTCTCCACGGCCAGGACGTCGGGATCGTTGTAGAGAAACCCCGGCAGGGCCGGCGAGTCGTCCGCAATTTCCCCCAGCGGCTTGAAACGGGACATCCGGGTTTTGATGTCAGCCACAGTCATGATCGCCCTCCCAATCCACAGCATGTACCATGCAGCCTCGACGGGTAGATCGTAGCTAGCCGGTCAAGCTCTGTCCAGGCTCGGCAGATTACGGCGGCATGGCGCTGGGACCTCTGTCCACAGCGCTATCCCGCCAGGTCGGGTCGGGTTTAGCAGCCCTAATACTTTTGCGGTACGTAAAGGCCTTCCGGCAAGACCGCCCGCTCGTAGTCCGGATTGAAGACCCGGTCCGGCAGGGCAATCGGGTCGTGATGGATTTCCGTATAGGGCACTTGGTTCAAAAGGTGATTGATACAGTTCAAGCGGGCCCGCTTTTTGTCGTTGCCCTCGACGATGAACCAGGGGGCCTCGGAGATGTTGGTGTAGTTCAACATCTCTTCCTTGACCTTGGTGTATTCCTCCCAGCGGACCCGGGACTGAAGGTCCATGGGGCTCAGCTTCCACTGTTTCATGGGGTCGTAGATCCGCATCAAGAAGCGCAGCTGCTGCTCCTGGTCCGTGATCGAGAACCAATACTTGATCACCTTGATGCCGGAGCGGACCAGCATGCGTTCGAATTCGGGCACGTCATGGAAGAACTGCTCCACCTCGTCATCGCTGGCGAAGCTCATCACCCGTTCCACCCCGGCGCGGTTGTACCACGAGCGGTCGAAAAGAACCATCTCGCCGCCGGCGGGCAGGTGGGGCACGTAGCGTTGGAAATACCATTGGCTCTTTTCCCGCTCCGTGGGCGCCGGCAGGGCCACGACCTTACAGATCCGGGGGTTGAGCCGCTGGGTGATGCGCTTGATCACGCCGCCCTTGCCGGCGGCATCGCGGCCTTCGAAGATCACCACGAGCTTGTACTTGGTGTGGGCTACCCAGTCCTGCAGTTTGACCAACTCGGATTGCAGCCGCAGAAGCTCCTTAAAATAGGTCCGTCGTGGAATGGTCGATTTACGCTTTAGATCGGTGATCTCGCGGATTTCCTTGGCGACCCGAAGGTCGTCGATTTCCATCTCCAATTCTTCGTCAAAGCTGTCTTCAAGTTCTTCATCAACCCAATCCTTGATGTTGGTGTCTTGTTCCGTATCGGGCATTTGAAACTCCTTACCTTACTGCGTTTGACGAAAAATACGCTCGCCCCTTCTTTGGACCAGCGCTCCAGTGTGACACCTTGGTGTTCAAGTGGGTTGATGTCCCTTTGGACGCAACAGCAATTGTAAACCGAAGATTAAATTTTATCAAAGCTGACCCGGCGGTTTTGTGCCCTGGGAGAAACTGGATCTATCCCGGGGAGGTGGCCGGTCTGTGGCTTAAACCGGGCCTGTGACTTAAGCCAGGTCCACCGATCCCAAATAGATTTGCGTGGCGATGGTGAAATAGATCAGCACGCCGAAGACGTCGTTGCTGGTGGTGATGAACACGCCGGTGGCGACCGCCGGGTCCACCTTTAGGTATTTCAGAACGACCGGCACCACCGCGCCGATGGTGGCCGCGACCGTGGTCACGCAGACCATGGACAGGCCCGTTGCAATGGCAAGGCGCACGGGGGCGTCAATCTCGATGAAGAGGGATGCGCACATCACCAGGCTGCCCACGATCATGGCCACGATCAGGCCGTTGGTGACGGCGCCCATGAACTCCCGCAGCAGCCGGTTGCCCAGATCGCCCAGCCAAATGGTGCCGTTCGCCAGGCCCTGAACCGTCACGGTGGAAGACTGAATGCCCGCATTGCCGGCCAGGGCCATCACCATGGGGATGAAGCTGGCCAGAATGACGGCACGGGCCAGATCCTCCTCGAAGGAAGTGACCACGGTCGCGGCGATGCTGGAGCCGACCAGACCGCCGGCAAGCCAGGGCAGGCGGCTGATCACCATGCGCCGCAGGGAATCGTCGGCTTTGGCGTCGGCGGCAATGCCGCTCATCAATTTCAGATCTTCTTCCGCTTCCCGCCGGGCGATGGCCTGCAGCTCCGACATTTCGATCCGACCGACGATGCGTTCGTCTTCATCCACCACCGGGATGGTTTGCACGTCATGGCGCTGGGCCAGGTCCAAAAGTTCCTCCTGGTCCGCATCGGGGCGCACGGCCACGGGAACCGGGCGCATCACGTCCTGCACGACGGTCTTCTTGGGCGAGAGTAAAAGATCGCGCAGTTTCAGCAATCCGACCAGGCGGCGGTCTTCGTCCACCACATAGACTTCATAGAGTTTTTCGATCTCCGCGGCGCGGCGGCGGATTTGCCGGTTCGCCGTGCCGATGTCCCACTTGCGCAGCACGGCGACGAAACGGTTGCTCATGATGAAACCGACCGAGTCTTCGGGAAAGCCCAGGCGGCGGCTGATCTCGGGGCCACGGGGCAGGCGGGCCAGCAGGGGCCCCACGGCCTCATCGGGCAGGTCGTTGACGAACTGGGCGGCCACATCGTCGTCCATGCCGGCGGCGATTTGCGCGATGCGGTCCAAGCTGGCTTCTTCCACCAGCAGGGCGCGCAGCTCCGGATTGACCTCCGCCATGACCCGGCTGGCCGGTCCGGTCGGCAGCCAGCCGTACAGCTGGCGGGCGGCCTTGAGCGGCAGGTGGATCAAAAGTTCCATGATGTCGTTGGCGGGCCAATCGGCGATAGACTGCAGGACTTTGTCCTTCTCCTCCAGTTTGATCAGACGTCTGAGGATCTTGACCAAGGGACGGTTTGCTTCCAGCAACTCGCCGGGCGCGCCGGGTGTCCACGAGGGGAAGCTTGCCGTTGATTTTGATTTTTTCTTGTTCGTGCCAGACATCCCTTATCCTCTGCTTTTATCTGCGCCACCCTTTTTCCGTCCGCTTTAGCCGGCCGGGCGGTCGTCGGCCTGGTTAAAGAGAAAGGGGCCGGGAAAGCTGCCGATGAAGGTGAGGTCCGCCACCAGGCGGTTGTCCGTCGTTAGGTGGACCAGCCGGCTGGTGGGGGGCTCCATGACAAAGGCCGCCGGACCATCGGGTGTCAGGTCGAAGGCCACCGCGTGGGCCGGGCTCCCGCCGATACAGGCGGCGATGCCGTGCCAGGTGGTATGGATGATCCGGTGGATGTGGCCGCACAGCAGCATCTGCACCTGCGGGTGCTCTTGGATGATGGCGCCCAGGCTCTCCCCGTTTTGGCACATCATGGCATCCATATGGTTGATGCCGGTCAAAAAGGGCGGGTGATGCAGGAAGACCAAGGTTGGTTTCTGCCGGTCGGCCGCCAGGCATTGGGCCAGCCAGTCCAGGCGTTCCGGGCAGAGATCACCATGGGGTTGACCGGGTACCACGCTGTCCAAGCCCACCAGCCGAACGGGAAAATCTTCAATAACATAATTTAAAAAGCCGGTGGCGGGCAGGTACCCCTTGTCGGCGAAGGCCCGGCGGAAATTTTCCCGCTCATCGTGATTGCCGGGTACCGCATAGTAGGGCATTTGCAGGCGATCCAACAGGGGCCGGGCCGTCGCATATTCCTCGGCGCTGCCGCCATCCACCAGATCGCCGCTCACCACCACCGCATCGGGCCGGGGCGTCAGACCGTTTAAATGATCCACGGTTTCACGCAAGGCGCGATAGGTATCGACTCGGCCATAGGCCTTTTGGCCGTTTTTCCGGATGTGTGTGTCGGTCACTTGTGCAATCAGCATCGCCGGCGGTCCTGTTTTGGTCTCGGTTCTTTTGTCACTCTGGTCCGATTGATCCGGCCGGTCAATTGCAGGACCGGACCGGACCCAATCATGTCCAATCTGGGCGCGCTCCCGCGCCGGCAGCAGGCCCCCAATTCAAAAGGTTTGCCGCAAAATTGAGGTGTTTTGTTCTGTAACTTGCGGTTGGACGGTCGGCCGGAAAGAATTTCGAAAGGATTAACGTCTATTCTGGCTTGGCTAAGGCGCAAAGGGATAGGACAAAAGTGTCGGAACCTATTGACGAAATCTATGACCAACGCCAACATCGGCGTGTCCCGGCGACGGGCAGCGCGCGGGTGAATTTCGGCGGCCAGTGGCATAGTTATCCCCTGCTGGACCTTTCCGGCGGCGGTGCGCGCTTTTCCGCGAAGTTACGCCCCCTGATCGGCACCAATGTATTGGTTCAGCTGCGTGGCCTGGGCATGGTGCGGGCCAAGGTGATCAAGCGGGGAACGGCTGATTTCGCCGTTGTCTTCAATCAAGAGGATTTCTGCAGCGGCGATTTTGTCGATAATTTGATGCTTTACGCCAATGCGGAGCTGATGGCGCCGAATGCGGCCAAGGCCCCTGGAGTTAATGCTCCCGGCGCCGAACCCGCGCCGCAAGGCGAAGCGGCGGCGGAAATCAGCGAAATCGCTTCTGAAACATCCCGTAAAAGCCGTAATCCTCTGCGTCTGGACAAGTGGATCGGCCGTAAGTCCAAAAGCGCCTAATCGCCTCGAATAGCCGAACCTAAGGCGCTATATACTGTGATCCAGGGAATAGCCGAAACCGCGCACCGTGCGGATCGGGTCACTGCCGTCGAGCTGGCGCAGGGCCTTGCGCAGACGGCCCACGTGCACGTCGACGGTGCGCATGTCGATGTCCTTGTCCATGCCCCAGACCCGGTCCAGCAGTTGCGCCCGGTCCCAAACCCGTCCCGGCTTTTCCAGCAAGGTGCATAAAAGGCGAAACTCGGTCGGTCCCAAATTGACCCGTTTGCCCTTGAAGGTAACCCAGTGTTTTTCCGTATCCACCATGAGATCGGAATAGGACAGGGTCTCGCCCATGCTGCCCGGCCGGACCCGCCGCAGCAGGGCACGCACGCGGGCAATCAACTCACTGACCGAATAGGGCTTGACCACGTAGTCGTCGGCGCCCGTATCCAGACCGCGCACCCGGTCGGTTTCCTCACCGCGCGCGGTCAGCATCATGATGGGAATATGAGAGGTGTCCCTTCTTTTCTTCAGCTGCCGGCAAACCTCGATCCCCGGCACGATCGGCAGCATCCAATCCAGGATGATCATGTCCGGACCGGATTCCTCGGCGATCAACAGACCTTCTTCCCCATTGAGAGCGCGGGTCACGCGAAAGCCCTCTTTTTCCAAGTTGTAGGCCAGCAGTTCCATCTGCGGCGGCTCGTCTTCGATGACAAGAATATGGGGGGACGAGGTGTGAACCATTTTTTCGCTCTTAGTTTTTGAGATCGGATTCAACGCCGATATAGCTCGTCTTGTCGTTCTTCAGCCGGTCCTCGTCGGGCAGCGCACCGCTCACCATGAAATGCACCTGCTCGGCGATGTTGGTCGCGTGATCCCCCATGCGTTCGAAGTTCTTGGCAATGAACAGCAGGTGCATGCACGGGGTAATATAGCGCGGGTTCTCCATCATGTAGGTGAGCAGTTCGCGGAACAAGGTGTTGTGCATGAGGTCCACTTCCTGGTCCTGCTCGCGCAGCAGGTCGGCGGCTTCCATGTCCCGCGCCACATAGGCATCGATCACCCCGCGCACCATTTCCTGTACCGAGGAGCTCATGCGTTTCAGGATCGCCGACGACGACCCCACCGGCGTGCACTGAGCGAGTACGTTGGTGCGCTTGGCCACGTTTTTCGCATAGTCGCCAATCCGCTCGATGTTGTTGGCGATTTTCAGGACGGTGACCACACAGCGCAGATCCTGCGCCATGGGCTGGCGGCGGGCGAGGACTTGAATGGCTAGGTCGCCAATCTCGCTTTCCAGATTGTCGACCTTTTTGTCGCTTTCCTCGATTTTCAAGACCAGTTTCAGATCCTGCTTGAAGAGCGCCACGACACAATCGTTGATCTGCGCTTCCACCAGGCCGGCCATTTCCAAGACCAAGCCTTCGATCTTGTTAAGGTCGTCGTCGAAAGAATGTACGATATGGGGTTCGTCGTTCATGAAGTGATCCAGCTTAGCCAATCCGCCCGGTGATGTAGTTTTCCGTGCGGGCGTCTTGCGGTGTGGTGAAAATCTGCTCGGTCGGCCCCTGCTCAACCAGAATACCCAGATGGAAAAAGGCCGTACGCTGGGATACCCGGGCAGCCTGCTGCATGGAGTGGGTCACGATAACGATGGTGAAGTGCGCCTTCAACTCCTCCATCAATTCCTCGACCTTGGCCGTCGCGATGGGGTCCAAGGCGGAGCAGGGCTCGTCCATGAGGATGATTTTCGGCTGGATGGCGATGGCCCGGGCGATGCACAGGCGCTGCTGCTGCCCGCCGGAAAGGCCGGTGCCCGGCTGATCCAGGCGATCATGCACTTCGTCCCACAGGCCGGCCCGTTTCAAGCTGTCGACGACAATATCGTTCAGCTCACTCTTGTTGCGGGCGATGCGATGAATGCGCGGACCGTAAGCGATATTCTCGAAGATCGATTTGGGAAAGGGATTGGGCTTTTGGAACACCATGCCCACGTGAGCGCGCAGGGCGACCACGTCCACGGCCGGGTCGTAAATGTCCTGCCCCTCAATGGTGATGCTGCCCGTGACCCGGCAGATGTCGATCAGGTCGTTCATACGGTTCAGGCAGCGCAAGAAAGTGGTCTTGCCGCAGCCCGACGGCCCGATCAATGACGTCACTTGATGGCGCTGAATGTCCAGGTTGACGCCCTCCAGGGCTTTTTTGTTGCCGTAATAGACGTCCACGTCCCGGGCCGTGATGACGGTCTCGCTCTCGCCCCGCGCGGCCTGTCCTGAAGTTTGGCCGTTGCCTTGTGCGTCTTGGACTTCCATGAACATGCGTTCTTCCTAAAATCGTTGTTCGTATCGCTTGCGAAGAAGGATGGCGGTCAGGTTCATGACAACCAGGAAAAACAGCAGGACGATAATCGCCGCCGAGGTTTTTTCCATGAAAGCCCGCTCCGGACTGTCCGCCCACAAAAAGATCTGCACCGGCAAGGCGGTTGCCGGTTGCACCAGGCTGGTGGGCACATCCACGATAAAGGCGACCATGCCGATCATCAACAAGGGCGCCGTCTCGCCCAGGGCCCGGGCCATGCCCACGATGGCGCCGGTCAGCATGCCCGGCATGGCAAGCGGCGCCACGTGATGGAAGGTGGCCTCCAACCGGCTGGCCCCCAGGCCCAGGGCCGCCTCCCGAATGGAGGGCGGCACGGCGCTCAGCGCGGCCCGGGCGGCGATGATAATGGCCGGCAGGGTCATCAAGGACAAGACCATGCCGCCCACCAAGGGCGACGACCGGGGCAGGCCAAAGACATTCAAGAAGATCGCCAGACCCAGCAGGCCGAACACGATGGAGGGAACCGCGGCCAGGTTGTTGATGTTCACCTCGATGAAGTCGCTGATCCGGTTTTTCGGCGCGAACTCCTCCAGATAAATCGCGGCCATGACCCCGACGGGAAAACACAGGATGAAGCAAACGAATAAGCTCATGGCCGAGCCGACAAGGGCACCCAGAATGCCGGCCAGTTCCGGCTCGCGGGAATCGCCGTGGGTGAAGAAACGCATATTGAAACGTTTTTGCAGTTCGCCGTTGGCCTTCAGGTCTTGCAGCCAGCCCACTTCCAGATCGTTCAAGCGGCGCTGGCTTTGATCCAGGGTCACATCCACCCGACCCTTGCCGAAGAGGTCCGCGTCATCGGACGCCAGGAACCAAAGCTCCCGCGTGCCGCCCAGCAGACTGGGATCGGCCACGACCTTTTCCTTCAGCTCAAAACCGGCGTCCGGGCTTAAAATGCCATAGAGGTCGCGCTTTTCCCGGCGTCCCTCGACCTCGGGGAAGCGGGCTTTCAGGGCGTTCTTAACGATGGTGTTGTAACTGGCGCCTTTAAGGTCGTTGGGGTCGATGTTGTCGGGCCCCAGATCGACGGCCAGTTTAATCTCGGTCTGCTGCAGGGCGCCCACCCCCAGCCAGGCAATGGTCACCGTCATGGCCAGCAAAAAGCCAAGGGCCACGGTGATGGCCAGGCGGCCGCCCCATTCGAAACGGGTTTGGGCGGCGCGGCGCTGCTTGATGTCGGGGGATTGGGCGCCGAAGGGATTAGTCATACTGCTCTCGATAATGTTTAACGATCCTCAGGGCGATCACGTTGAGGATCAATGTCACCACAAATAGCAGCAATCCCAGGGCAAAGGCCGACAGGGTCTTGGCGCTGTCGAATTCCTGGTCGCCGGTCAATAGGGCAACGATTTGCACCGTGACCGTGGTAACGGCTTCCAAGGGGTTGATGGTGAAATTGGCCGACAGGCCGGCGGCCATGACCACGATCATGGTTTCGCCGATCGCGGTGGAAACCGCCAGCAGCAGGCTGCCCGCGATGCCCGGCAGGGCGGCCGGCAGGATGACTTTCTTGACGGTCTCCGCATGGGTGGCCCCCAATCCCAGGGAAGCGTCGCGCAGGGATTGTGGCACCGAATTGATCACGTCGTCCGACAGGGAGGAAATCAGCGGCGTGATCATGATGCCCATGACCAGACCGGCGGCCAGGGCGCTTTCCGAAGCCACGTTCAATCCCAGGGAGCCGCCGGTGTTTCGGATCAGCGGCGCGATGATCAAGGCGGCGAAAAAGCCGTAGACCACCGTGGGAACGCCGGCCAGCATCTCCAGCAGGGGCTTGACGATGCTGCGGGTTTTTTTGCCGGCGAATTCGGCCAGATAAATCGCCGAGGCCAGCCCGATGGGGGTGGCGACCGCCATGGCGATGGCGGTGATCAGCAAGGTGCCCGTGACCAAGGGGATGGCGCCGAACTTGCCGGCCGACCCCACCTGGTCCTCGCGAATGGCCGTTTGCGGACTCCATTCCAGTCCGAAGAGGAACTGGTGGAGGGGGACTTCCTCGAAAAACCGGAAGGCCTCGAAAACCAGGGAC
>JANQKX010000054.1 GCA_028280915.1 Kiloniellaceae bacterium | reverse complement strand
TCTGTCGCCCATAGGGCTTGATCTTGGCGGCGAAGACGCGGGCAAACTGCTTGTTGGCCCCGCCGGCCCGGTGGATGGTGATCACGCCGCAATCGCCATAGTCCAGGTCCACGCCGGCGCCGGCTTCCAGGTTCTCGTCGGTGCGAAAGGTATCGTAAAAGGATTTCATGGTTTTTCCCTCGGGTTAGAGGACGGCGGGGCAACCCGATAAACCCCGCCGCCCGGCTGCGCAGCGTCCCCCCGCCATCGGGTTGGCGATTGAATCGGGGAAGCCGGTTGGGTTAGGCGTTTTGGATCTTGATCGAGGTCTGCTCGGTGGGATCGTAGAGCGCCTGGAAGTTGAGTTCGGCCAGGATGTCCTGGTTGTTGCCCCCGGCGACGGCCCGGCGCGAGCTGAATTTCACCCGCGGCAGGGTAAAGGTATAGGTGTTGGTGCCGTCGGTGATGGGAAAAGCCAGGCTGGAGGCATTGTTGTTCACCGCTTCCTCATAGAGGTCCGCGTCCTCGAAATAGGCGGTGATGGCGCCGGTGATTTCCCGCCGGCCATAGCCGATACCGGCCGCGCCCACCTGGCCCAGGGCCGCTTGCGCCCGCAGGTTATTGTTCAGGCTGAAGCTCAGCTGGGTGTAGAACAGACTGCCCGTCACGCCGCCCACGGTGATGGTGCCCACGTCCGGCGCGGCCATCACGTCGTTGGTATTGGCGGCCGTGTAGGTGGCGCCGGTGATGATCGCGGTGCCCAGGCTTTCGCTCAGGCCCGTCACGGCGATAGAGCCGGTCACCACCTGCTGAGACTGCACGGTCAATTGCAAAGTGCCCACCCGGCAGCCCAGATAGCGGAAGTACTGATCGGTGGCGCCGGTTTCGTGGCGCTTTTCGATGGTCATGGATTTTTTCTCCACGCCCGCCTTCAACACATTGGTGGCGAAGGTCCCCCGCAGCGCGTGTTCGAACAAGGTGTCCATGTCGGCCCCGAACGACAGTTCAAAGGGCAGGTTGCCCGTGGCGCTCTCGGCCACCTTGATCAGGTCGGACACTTCCGCGTCCGGCCGCAGCTCGTTTGAGACCACGGTCTGCTGATCGCCGGTCAGATCCTCGGAGGTGACCCGCAGGCGTTGAAAGGCCGGCATGGCCGGGGTGACGCCAAAGGTAGATTCGGCGATAAAGGCAATTTCTGTTTCTGATGAGTCTGCAAATGCCATCTAAAGGCTCCTTCAATTTGCACATGAAAAAAGCCGCACGATGGCGGCCGCGAGAGATCGGGTTGATTTGCGTGAAATCGGGTTTGACAGAGGGCGCGGTCTAGCGCACCTCGTCGAATTCAAAACTGGCGGTCATCTCGGCCCGGTACCAGCCGCCCTCGATGCCGGTTTCGGAAAGGGACACCTCGGTGAAGCGCAGGCCGCTCGCCAGCTTGACCCCTTCGAAAAGGGCCACCGCCGTGTCCCCCAGCTGCATGGCCTGGCTGGGACCCAGATTTTCCTGGGTATGGATGGTGATCACCACCTGGCCCAGGCGGCGGAAGCGAGCATTGCCGGCGCCGAAACCGATCTGGCTGCCCGAAAGGTGCTGAATGGAAAGCCTCACCCAAGCCGCGCTACTTGGCGGCGTGAAAGGCAAGTTGTCGTAGGCCACCTTGTCGGAGGTGGTGCCGGTCCAATTGGCGTTAAAGTGC
>JANQKX010000005.1 GCA_028280915.1 Kiloniellaceae bacterium | reverse complement strand
GGGACCCAGACCCTGGTCGCCACGCTGGTGATCGTCTGTCAGGCCAATCTGGGCAAATCCCACGAACGCTTCCGCCTTCGCTTCGGCGGTATTTTAGCTGGCGGTGTTTATGGGCTGCTTGTCTACCTGATCATGTCCCACGTGCCGTTCTTTCCGGTGTATTTTTTGTTGTTGGGCCTTGGCATATTGGTGTTCGGCTACATGGCCAGTCAGTTCGGCCGCAACAATTACATGTGGGCCCAGGCCAATCTCATGTTGGCCACCACCATGGCCTCCACCGATGGGCCGATCAACGATTTGGAAAGCGGTGCCCTGCGTCTCTTCGGGGCCATGCTCGGATGTAGTTTTGCCCTGCTGGTGAGCCATTATGTCTTTCCGGTCGACCCCCAGAAAAAGCTGCGCCAGGACTTGGCGCGGGCCTTGCGGGCCGTCGGCGCGTTCCTGTCGGCCCTGGGCGGGAAACCGGGGCAGGCCCCTTTCAGCGAAGACAAAAAGGCGGGCGCCGCGGCGGAAACCGCATCCTTGCGGGCGGCCATGGCGGAGACGACCAAGGCGTTGACGGCCGGGCGTACCGATCAGTCCTTCATCGAGATGCTCATGCGGCGCGACCCGGATACCTGCATGTTGTTCAGCCGCTTGGAGGCCATCAGCGAAGTGCGCCTCGATCTGCAGGCGATCCTGACCGCCAGCGAGCAGCTGCAAGACGGGCGTTCGCGGGACTATGTTGCGTCGATCATCGCGCCCCTGCGCTCGGACCTGGAAGACGCCTTGGAAACCCTGTCCCGTTCCAGCGAAACGGGGCAACACCCGGCCGGCCCCGACCGTCTGCAAAAGCTGTTGCAAGACTACAAGGCCGCCGCCCGCGCCGCGCAGCAGCGGGACTGGCACATAGCGCCCGACGATCCGGATTTCGATCACCTGAACATCATCATCAATTCCCTGGATGTAGTGATGTTCAAGATGTGGCGCATGGAGCAGGCGCTGATGACCTAGCCGCGGGGTGAGATAAGTTTTAGGGGCAGGGGTGACGCCAAAAAGAAAAAGCGTGCCTTTGGCCGCTTGGCCTACTCGTCAGTCTCATCCAGGCGCTGCAGGCGGTGAATATAGTCGCGCAGGGCCAAGAAGCGTTCTTGCACCTGCTGGGCATAGATCGCGCCGGGCAGGTTTTGCGCCCGGGCCTCGACCACCGTCCAGTCCATGGGGCTCAAGCGTTCCTGGGCCAGGGGGAACAGCACCTTGTCCTCCTGGGCCATGTGCTTGTGATAACCTTCGATGAAGGCGGCGAGCTGTCGGGTTAGATCGGCCGTCGGCGGGCGGCAGTTTTCCATGAGGTCGCGCACTTCTTCCAGGAGGTTCTTGGTGCTCTCATCGATGAGGACGTGATCTTGGCAAACGGCGCCCAGCACGCCCTTTAGCTGGGCATCGGTTTCGCACAAACGGTCATAGACCAGGTTTTCCAGGGGGTGATGCACTTGATCGCCATAGCGCCGACAATAGCCCAGAACCAGTTCCACGACCTCCAAGTCCGCCTGGCCGCCCCCTTTGAGGGTGGTGACCTGGGCCTCAAGGGCGCGCAGCAGGGCCGTGAGATTGTGATGGTCCCCGCTTAGGGCGTTGATCACGGCAGTCATGGACCGGCACTCCTCTGTGGCCTGAAGCGGGCCAGGATGGGCCAAGATGGGCGGCGCGGCCATGATTCAGATCAAACGATCCGCACCGGGCGGCGCTGGCCTTAGAAATGGGGCAGGCCTTAGAAATGGGAGAGATAGCCGCCGTCCACCGCGAGGATATGGCCCGTCACGTAGGAAGCGGCGGGAGACGCCAGAAAGACGGCCGCGCCGGCGATTTCCGCCGGCCGGCCCCAGCGGCCCAGGCTGGTGCGCTGGGCCAGCCAGCCCGCCACCTCCGGGTCCGCCACGGCGGCCGCATTGGTTTCGGTGGCGAAGTATCCGGGCGCGATGCCGTTGACGGTGATGCCCTGCGGACCCAATCCGGCGGCCAGGGCGCGGGTGAGGGCGGTCAGTCCCCCCTTGGCCGTGGTATAGGCGGCGTCGCCGGCGCGGGCGATGGGCCCGGCGATGGAGGTGATGTTGATGATGCGGCCATAACTTTCTTCCCCGTCCGGCCCGATCATAAGGCGGGCCGCTTCCCGGCTCAGGTGGAAGGGCGCGATCAGGTCCACTTCCAGAAGGCGCCTCATGTCCTCTAGTTGGAAGTCGAAGAGGCCGCGCCGGTCCCGTGCCCCCACGTTGTTGACCAGGATATCCAAGCGGCCGTGGGTGGCGGCGATTTCCCCCATGGCGGCGTCGACGGCCTCGGGCGCGGCCACGTCAAAGGCCAGG
>JANQKX010000003.1 GCA_028280915.1 Kiloniellaceae bacterium | reverse complement strand
ATCTGGTCGATATCATCCCCGAGCGAGAGCACAAGTTCCCCGGCTCTTATGTCTACCGCGCCATGGCCGGGGTGGATACCGCCCTGTGGGATCTGCGCGGCAAGCTGGAGGGCAAGCCCGTCTGCGAACTGATCGGCGGCAAGCCCGGCCCCTTGCGGGCCTATGCCTCCTCCATGAAACGGGACATCACCCCGGAAGGCGAGGCGGTCCGCCTGCGCCGCCTGCGCGACGAGAAGGGCTTTGATGCCTTCAAGTTCCGGGTCGGCGCCGAGTGCGGCCGGGACGTGGACGAATGGCCGGGCCGCACCGAGGCCATCGTGCCCGCCATGCGCCGGATCATGGAAGACGAGGTGGCGCTGTTGGTGGACGGCAACAGCGGATTTTCCCCGGCCCGGGCCATCGAGGTGGGCAAGCTGCTGCAAGACAACGGGGTCAGCCATTTCGAGGAGCCCTGCCCCTATTGGGAGCTGGAGCAAACCCGGGAGGTGACCCAAGCCCTGGACATCGACGTCACCGGCGGCGAGCAGGACTGCGAGTTGCCCACCTGGCGGCGCATGATCGACATGGGGGCCGTCAACATCATCCAGCCGGACATCCTTTATGTGGGCGGCCTGACCCGCATGCTGCGAGTGGCCAAGCTGGGACAGGCGGCCGGCCTGCCCTGCACGCCTCACTGCGCCAACCTCTCCATGGTCACCCTCTTCACCATGCATTTCCTCAGCGCCATCGAAAACGCCGGCAAGTATTTGGAGTTTTCCATCGAGGGCCTGGACTATTACCCCTGGCAAGAGGGCCTCTTTGTCGAGTCCCCCTACGGCATCACCGACGGCAAGGCGACCGTTCCCGCGACGCCCGGCTGGGGTGTGGAGATCAGCCCCGCTTGGCTGGAAAAGTCCGCCTATCAGGTCAGCGCCGCCGATTAACCCGGTTGGATAAAGGGCAAGGGCGCGGGCGTTACCTGCCTTTCCGCGCCATCAAGCTCAACCGATAAGCCGCCCGCGGCGACGTCAAGCGACGTGCTGATCAGGCCGACCGCGATGTTGCGTCCGAGGCGCCGGGAAAAAGTCATTTCGCTGATGCGGCCCACCGGCGCGCCATCACGTGTGACCGGCAGGGGATGCTGGTTGCCCGCCACGGGCGGCCCGTCGACAAAGAACCCCGTGCGCTGGCGGGTGATAGCGGCAGCGCGAATTTTTGCGAGCGCCGCGCGGCCGATAAAGTCTTGCCCGCTATCCAGATCAACCAGCTTGCCCAGACCCAATTCGAAGGGATTGGCCGGATCGCACTGGTAGCGGGCATCGGCGCCATAGGACAGCAGGCCACTTTCCAGGCGCTCCACGTCGTTGGGCGCCCCCGGCCCGATGCCGTGGGGCCCGCCCGCTTCCTTCACCAGGCGCCAGAGTTCGCTGCCCTGGGCACCGTCTTGCAGATAAAGTTCAAAGCCGCCCTGCTTGGACCAGCCGGAGCGGGCCAGCACCAGCGGGATGCCCGCCAGCGCCGTTTCGCGAAACCAAAAGTACCGCAGCTCCTTGACCCAGTCCCCGAACAAATCCACGGCCACGTCAATGGCCTTGGGGCCTTGAATGGCGAGCGGGGAGACATCGGGCTCGAACACCCGCACGTCCAGACCCTTCTCCCGCGCCGCCACCTCGGCCCAGAGGGCCGTGTCACTGTCGGCAATGGAGAGCCAAAAGCGGTCCGCCGCCAACTTGAGCAGCACCGGATCGTTGATCAGGATGCCGTCGTGATTGCACAGAGGCACATAGCGCCCCTGCCCCGCCACCGTGCCGGACAGATCCCGCGGCGTCAGATAGGCGGCCAGGGCCGCCGCGTCGGGACCCTCCAGCGCCACCTGCCGCTGCGCGCCCACGTCCCACATGGCCACCCCGTTGATCAGGCGGTCATACTCGCCCTCCGGATCGCCAAAATGGCCCGGAATGAACATGTGGTTATAAACCGAAAACGAGCGCACCCCGTCGGCAACCGTGGCCTCGAAAAAAGGGGATTTGCGGATGTTGGGGCCGATGTGGATCTGATAGCTCATTTGCTTCCTGCTCTACCAAGGCCGCGCGGGCTTTGGCCAAGTCTATGAGGCACAACTATGTGCAATACGATGCGTTCATTGAGTATTCAGTCCCGGGAAGATTCCCAGCTAGATTAGCGCGGCCAACGCGCCTTCGCCGATCACGGAATCTGAAAAACCATCCTTCACTTTCCGTAAGGATTCGCCAAGTTCTCCAATCCTGTCCAATTCCCAGGGGGCTACCATCTCGTCGATTGCTTCATAAAATGCACCCAATCTCGGAGGCGGAGGTCGTCCGGAGATGCGAAAGGCTTGGACAATTGTAAGGGCAAGGGCGGCAAGCGTGGCATCGACCGCATCGGAAACTTCCAAGTACCTCTCGTATGCCAAGAAAACCGGCGCGGCGACATCTGATTGCCCGCCACCGGGGTCTTCCAGACCAATCGACAGGACGGAGGGCATGGCCGCTTGCCGTGCCCGTTCCGCATGGCTTGTCTGCGACCAAACGATCAATTCTGTGCCTATGATACCGGAATCTTCGGCGACAAGGAGTTTTGGAAATCCAAAGGGCGCACCGTCCATGAGCCGGGAAGTTTGCTTGGTCGAAAGGACGCAGATATCCGCCCCGATCGCGTTGAGCGCATCGATCGCACGGCTGGCCTGATGGTTATGGAAGCCGCCGGTGGAGAGGGCCCGACCATCCGGGTGGTCCGTGTCAGGGGGTAGGTACACCGGATTGTGGACTACTGATCGGAGTGACTCCGTGGCGACCTCTTTGGCATCATGGACCGCCCGGGCCGCCGTGGCCAAGACGGTCGGGATAATGCGCCAGCTGACAGGTGCTTGATGAGGCAGTCGGTCAGAACGAGGTACATCCGCCAAGAAATACTGCAATCGTCGTAAAACACCGCGATGATGAGGATCCGCCGTAATTTCTTGCAGCGCGGGGTCATAAGCGTCCATCGGCGCGGCCGCTGCCTCGATCGCCAGGGCAAAAAGACGTTCCGAAAGCTTCAGCCGCCGCTCGGCAGTCAAGGCAGCATCGGAGACGAAGCCCGTCGCACAGGGCGATCCGTTGAAAAGCGACATGATTTCGCCGCCGGCAAGATCAACCTCCGAAAGATGCGGATAGAGCCAACTAAGCGGTATCACCTCGCCAGGGCCCGAGGCACCCTCCAGCGGCATCTTCGGTATGGGCCTGGAGAGCAATGACGCAACCCACTCGGCCGTTGTGAGGCGGACTCTGCCATGACCTTCGATGTAGCCTGCGAGGCGCGCCAACAGCACGAGACGGACAGCATGTTCAGGCACCCATTTGTTTCCGACACCGAACGCCTTGGTCGCCCAGGCGTTTTGGGATCGGGCCAGTTTTTCCTGACTTTCTTGGGAGAGCGGTGTCTTGGCTCGGGCCCCCGGCGCCGCCGTCGAGCCGTACACGAACCCGGCACTGCCGCTTTCCAAAAGACGTTCGAACGCCGCGCGGCAATCTTTGATGCGCGACTTAGCGCGGTCTGAAAGCATGACTTCAGCGTTTTCGAAGCCGACCGCCCAAGCGTCATCCAAGGTAAGATCAGACAAAGTATCCAGGAAAACCGCCATACACTTGCACCTCGTCGGCCTGTGACATGCTTAGATTCTGAAAGCTCGACGACGACATAGCAAAGCTGAGGAGGTGTTTGTAGTCAAAAGCTTCACGTCAGGCATGCTCCCGACGGCTCTGTCCCTCATTTTTCTTTCCAGGGCCGCCGGTCCCTTGAGGCCGGGCGGAAAAACTTAACCGCTCTTAACCTAATGTCTTAGCGAAGAATTATGGAATATGAGGGATCGTTAAAGTTCAGCCCCCTACCGCTGATGCGAGCGCTTTCCATGAGACAGGAGGGAACGGGTGCCTGCCTCCCCCGACCCATTCGGTGACAACTCGGACAACCTCATGCCGGACAGGCCCGCCCCGGACGATGGCGGCCTGGGCGTGGCGATCATCAAAAAGCTGGCGCCCATGCTGTTGATCTGCGCCGCCGCCACCGTGGTGATCACGGCGCTGAACCGGCATCCCGAGCTGTCGGGCAACCACGAGGGGCAGCAACCCGCGGGGGCACGGCTTCAGGCCATGGTGTCATCGGCCGCCGAGGCGCCCGCGTCCAATCCCGTGACCTCCGAGCTGCGCATCCCCGCTAACCGCCTCGGCCATTTCCTGATCGACACCGAAGTGAATGGAGAGCCGGTCCGCTTCCTGGTGGACACCGGCGCCACCAAGGTGGCCCTGGCCGCAACGGATGCCGAACGCTTAGGCCTTCATCTGGAGGACCTCAGCTACGACGAGATCTACAAGACCGCCAACGGCGAGATTCGCGCCGCGCCGGTCACCCTGCGGCAAATCCGCGTCGGCCAGTTCGTGCTCTACGATGTGGAGGCCATCGTCACCGATGCCCCCTTGCACATGTCCCTCTTGGGCATGACCTTCCTGGGCCGGCTGCAAAGCTATAAGGTGCACGACAACAACATGGTCATGGCCTGGTAAAGCCCTGCGTTCCTAGGACATCTCCGGCATCTTGAACGGCTGAGCCAGTTCGTAGGCCCGGGCCGCCCGCAGGACCAAACCCTCGCTATAGGACGGCCCCACCAGCTGGAAGCCCACGGGCAAGCCCGCGCCGGTCAGGCCGCAAGGCACCGAGGCCGCCGGCTGTTGGGTCAGGTTGAAGGGATAGGTAAAGGGTGTCCAGTTGACCCAGCGCTTTTGACCTTCCCCAAGAGGAAACTCCTGCCCCGCGTCGAAGGCCGGCAGGGGCAAAGCCGGGGTCAGCAGCAGGTCGTAGCGCTGGTGAAAAAGATTCATGGCCGTGCCCATGGCCTCGCGCCGGCTCACCGCGCTGAGGTAGTCGCCCAGATCGTAGCCGGCGCCGATTTCCGCGATCTCCCGAAAGCCTGGGTCCA
>JANQKX010000734.1 GCA_028280915.1 Kiloniellaceae bacterium | reverse complement strand
GATGGCGATTTCCACCTCGGAGCCGGTGGCGATGATCGTGGCCTGCCGGTCGCCGTTTGCCGGCCGGATCACATAGCCGCCCCGGGCGGAGAGGTTTTGCGAGGCGTCTTGGCGCAGGGTCGGCAAGCCTTGGCGGGTAAGGGCAATCACCGAGGGCGTGGCGGCGGCGCTCACTGCGAGCTCCCAGCATTCGGCGGTTTCCACGATGTCGGCGGGGCGAAGGACTTGCAGGTTGGGCATGGCCCGCAAGGCGGCCAGGTGTTCCACCGGCTGGTGGGTGGGGCCGTCCTCGCCCAGGCCGATGGAATCGTGGGTCATCACATAGACCACCCGCAGCCCCATGAGGGCCGACAAGCGGATCGAGGGGCGACAGTAGTCGGTGAAGACCAGGAAAGTCCCGCCGTAGGGCAGCACCCCGCCGTGCAGGGCCAGGCCGTTCATGGCCGCGGCCATGCCGTGCTCGCGCACGCCGTAGTGCAGATAGGTGCCGGAAAAGTCTTCCGGCGTGATCACCGCCTGATGGCTGGCCTTGGTATTGTTGGAGCCGGTCAGGTCGGCCGAACCGCCGATCATTTCCGGGATCTCGCTGGTCAAGACCTCCAACACCTTTTGCGAGGCCACCCGGGTCGCCAGCTTGGGCCCGCCGGCGATGGCGTCGGCTTTCAACTTGGCCACGACGTCATCCCAACCGGCGGGCAGATCCCCTTTCATCAGACGATGGAACGCGGCCTGCTTGTCTTGCGGCAGAGCGGCCAGGCGGCCTTCCCAGGCGGCCCGCTCGGTTTGTCCGCGCACGCCGGTGGCCCGCCAGTCGGCGAGAATGTCGTCGGGTACCTCAAAGGGCGCGTGGGGCCAGTTCAACTGCGTCCGGGTCGCGGCGATCTCGTCGTCGCCCAGGGGCGCGCCGTGGGTGGCGGCCGTGCCCTGCTTGTTGGGGGCGCCAAAGCCGATCACGGTCCGGCAGGCGATCATGGAGGGCCGGCCGTCCTGCTGGGCGGCGGCAATCGCCGTCTCGATCGCCGCCAAATCATGGCCGTCCACGCTTTGCGTGTGCCAGCCGCTGGCCTGGAAGCGCTGGACCTGGTCGTCCGAGACGGCCAGATCGGTTTTACCGTCGATGGAGATACCGTTGTCGTCAAATAGAACGATGAGTTTGCCCAGGCGCAGATGGCCGGCCAGGGAAATGGCTTCGTGACTGACGCCTTCCATCAGGCAGCCGTCGCCCACGATCACATAGGTATGGTGATTCACCACATCGACCCCGAAGCGGGCGGCCAAGAGGCGCTCGGCGATGGCCATGCCCACCCCATTGGCCAGGCCCTGACCCAAGGGGCCGGTAGTGGTCTCGATGCCCGGCGCATGACCCCATTCGGGATGGCCGGCGGTGGCGCTGCCCAGCTGGCGGAAGTTGCGGATCTGCGCCATGGTCATGTCCGGATAGCCGGTCAGATGCAGCAGGGAATAAAGCAGCATGGAGCCGTGCCCGGCGGACAGCACGAAACGGTCGCGGTCGGGCCAATCAGGGGCTTGCGGGTCAAACTTCAGAAATTTGGTGAATAAAACGGTGGCCAGGTCGGCGGTGCCCATGGGCATGCCGGGGTGTCCTGATTTGGCCTGTTGAACTGCGTCCATGGAAAGGGCGCGGATTGCGTTGGCCATGTTTTTTTGCCGGTCGGTCGAAATGTCAGTCACGATTGCCTCGAAAATAAATCGCTGGCCGGTCGCGCCGGGTAAAGCCCCTTGAATTGGGGCCTTTTCTAGCCCGTTTC
>JANQKX010000717.1 GCA_028280915.1 Kiloniellaceae bacterium | reverse complement strand
ATTCGACAAGATCGTCTCCATCGAGATGCTCGAGGCCGTGGGGGAAAACTATTGGCCGGACTACTTCGACACCTTGACACGCAGCCTGCAGCGCGGCGGACGGGCGGCCCTGCAGGTGATCACCATCGCCGACAAGCACTTCGACGGCTACCGGAACAATGTGGACTTCATCCAGAAATACATCTTTCCCGGCGGCATGCTGCCCTCGCCCAGTGTCCTTCAGCAGCAGGCCGCCCAGGCCGGGTTGCGGATGGGGGAACAGGATTTTTGCGGCCTGAGCTACGCCAAGACCCTGGCCATCTGGCGCCAGCACTTTCAAGAAGCCTGGCCGCGCATTCAGCCCATGGGCTTTGACGAGCGTTTTCGGCGCATGTGGCAGTACTACTTCGACTACTGCCAGGCCGGCTTCAAGGTAGGCCGCATCAACCTGCTGCAGTGTGCCCTCGAAAAACCATGACTGCCGTACCGTCCCCCGACAGAGCGGATAGCAGCGACTCTTTGACCCGGCAGCAGTTGTTCTTTTACGCTTTGCCGGCGCTGCCTCTCGCCCTGTTGTTCCTGCCCCTCTATGTCACGCTGCCCACCTACTATGGCGAGGATTTGGGCTTGGGTTTGGCCACCGTCGGTCTGGTGCTGTTTTTCGCCCGTATTTGGGATGTGATCACCGATCCGCTGATCGGCGCAATCTGCGATCGGGGCGGCTTTTTCGGCATCACGTCTTTGGGCAAGCGGCGCTCTTGGATGGTGGCCGGCGTGCCCGTCATCCTCTTGGCGGCGACCTTTTTGTTCCTGCCCCAGTCCTTGGGCCAATCGGCCAGCTGGCTGGGTCTGCTGCTCGGCAGCATGCTGCTTTACCTGGGCACCACCATGGTCATGCTCCCCTACGCCGCCTGGGGCGCCGAGCTGTCCCGGGATTATCAGGGCCGCAGCCGCATCACCGCCTGGCGGGAAGCCCTTGCCATCATCGGCACCTTGCTGGCGGTGGGTGTGCCCGCCGCCTTGCTGCTGGACCGCTCCGGCAGCGTGGCGAGCAGCGCCATTTTGCTTTGGTGCCTGCTGCCCTTGACCGTTCTACTCGCCGTGACCCGGGTGCCCGAGACCCCAGCGCGCGTACGAGCCCAGTCGCGGGTCGGCGTTCGCCGCGGCCTTGCCATCATGAAACAAAACGGCCCCTTCCTGCGGCTAATCCTGTCTTACTTCTTGAACGGCGTGGCCAACGGCCTGCCGGCCACCTTGTTCCTCTTGTTTGTGGAATTCCGCTTGGAAAGCCCGGAATTGGCCGGCCCCTTGCTGTTTTTGTATCTGGCCATGGGCGTGCTGGGTATTCCCTTTTGGCTGTGGCTCAGCGCCCGCTGGGGCAAGGACCGGGTGTGGATCGGGGCCATGATTTGGGCCAGCCTGGTGTTCGCGACCGTGCCCCTTTTGGGGCCGGGAGATGAGGTCTGGTTCATCGCTATTTGCTTTTTGACCGGCCTCAGCCTGGGCGCCGATTTGGCCCTGCCGCCCTCCATGCAGGCCGACGTGATCGATCTGGACCGCTTGAAATCCGGCCAGCAGCGGAGCGGTATTTACTTCGCCGTTTGGGGGGTGGCGACCAAGCTGGCCTTGGCCCTTGCCGTGGGCCTGGCCTTTCCCCTGCTGGAGCTGGCCGGGTTCGACGGCGGCGCCGCCGCCAACACGACCTTTGCCCTTTTTGCCCTGGCCGCGCTTTACAGCCTGCTGCCGGCCGCGTTCAAGCTGGCCGCCGTAGCCTGCCTCCGCGGCTACCGCCTGGACGCGGCCACCCAACAGCGCATCCAGGGCCTGATCGCGCGACGTGAAGCCCGCCCTTGGACGCCAGCACGGGAGGCGCTGCCGTGATCCCTACAGCTCTCTCCCAAAGAAAGGCCCCTTTGCATGCAATCAAGATTTTTGGCCGCCATGGCCTGCCTTCTGGTTCTCGCGGGGTGCTCTAGCATGAAAGTGGAAGAATTCGCCGGCAAAGACCCCCGCTTTCGCCTGGAAGACTATTTTGTCGGCAAGTCCAAGGCCTGGGGCATTTTCCAGGACCGCTTCGGCACCCTAAAGCGCCAGCTGGAGGTGGACATCGAGGGCACCTGGGATGGGGAGACCCTGGTGTTGACCGAGGACTTTCTCTACGACGACGGCGAGACCGAACAGCGGGTCTGGATCATCAAGAAAGAAGGCGAGCACGCCTACAGCGGCAGCGCCGACGGGGTGCTGGGCCGGGCCAGCGGCGCGGCTTACGGCAACGCTTTCCACTGGACCTATGATTTTGCCCTGCCCGTGGGGGACAGCGTGTGGAACGTGACCTTCGACGATTGGATGTTCCTGCAGTCCGACGGCATCCTGATCAACCGGGCCGAGGTGCGCAAATTCGGCTTCCAACTGGGCACTTTGACCTTGGTGTTCCGCAAGTTGGAGGATGAGGTCGCCCTTGCCGGCGACCGGGACGCCGATCTGGAGATCGAGGACGCCCTCAATCAGATCGAAACCGTTAGACGGCGCCTGACCCAGGAGATCAAGGTCCCCAGCATGGGCAGCCGCTCGTAAAGCTGACCGGCCGCGTCCCAGTGGTCGATGTGGCGGGTGACCTTGCCGTTGCCGTCGAAATGGACCTCGCTGACGCCGGCAAGTTCCCAGGGGGCGCCCCGCGGGCTGCGGCGAAAGGTCATGACCCAGCGCAAATAGCAGGCCTCGCCGCCAACCGCCACGTCCGTGATGTGAAATCGCGGTTCATGCAGATCGGACAGGCCGTGGGCCATGACCTTGATGAAGGCCTCGACCCCTTGGGTCTCGTTGAAGGGGTCCTTGAAGATCACATCCGGGTGGCAGAGCGTCCTCAAGCCGGACAGGCTTTCCAGGGACAGGGACCCGAAAAACGCCCCATAGGCCTGGGCGGACGGCAGCCGGTCGTCAGACCCGTCGGGCAGGGTCATGGCCCAGATCCTCTTGCCGCGGCACCAGATGGCGGGTCAGGCGCAAAGCCCAGGAAACGGGCAGCAGGCGCAAGGTTTTAAGGATCAAGGCCAGGCGCCAGGGAAACACGATCTCGAAGCGATGGGACATAAGCCCCCGATAAAAGCGCCGGGCCGCCGCCTCGGGCTCCATGAGGAAGGGCATGGGAAATTCGTTCCGGTCGGTCAAGGGGGTGCGCACAAAGCCCGGATTGACCACCTGGATCTGAATCCCGGCCGCGGCCAGTTCCGGCTGCAGGGACTGGGCCATGGCGATCATGCCCGCCTTGGTCAAGCCATAGGCGGCCGCGGTGGGCAGGCCGAAATAACCCGCCTGGGAGGCCACCAAGGCAACCTGCCCCGCCCCGGCCCGCTCGTACAGGGGCAGGACCGCTTCCAGGCAATGGACCGTGCCCATGACGTTGATGTCGAT
>JANQKX010000690.1 GCA_028280915.1 Kiloniellaceae bacterium | reverse complement strand
TCGAACACCAGGAAGGGCGCGTTGCCACCCAGTTCCATGGAGACTTTTTTCACCGTGGCGGCGCATTGTTCCATCAACAGCTTGCCGATCTCGGTGGAGCCGGTGAAGGACAGCTTGCGCACGATGGGGTTGGAGGTCATCTCGCCGCCGATGCCTCGGGCCGAGCCGGTGACCACGTTGATGATACCGGCGGGGATGCCGGCCTGTTCCGCCAACTCGGCCAAGGCCAGGGCGGAATAGGGGGTGGCCGTGGCCGGCTTGATCACCACCGGGCAGCCGGCCGCCAGGGCCGGCGCGCACTTGCGGGTAATCATGGCGTTGGGGAAGTTCCACGGGGTGATGGCCGCCACCACGCCGATGGGCTGCTTGATCACCACGATGCGCTTGTCCGGCTGATGCCCGGGGATGACGTCGCCGTAGATGCGCTTGGCTTCCTCGGCGAACCACTCGATAAAAGACGCCCCGTAGGCGATCTCGCCGGTGGATTCGGCCAGGGGCTTGCCCTGCTCCAGGGTCATCAAGGTGGCCAGGTCGGACTGGTTGGCCAGCAAGAGGTCGTACCATTTGCGCAGGATATTGCTGCGTTCCTTGGCGGTCTTGGCGCGCCAGGCCGGCCAGGCCTTTTCCGCCGCCTCGATGGCACGCCGGGTTTCGTCGGCGCCCAGCTTGGGAATGGTGCCGATGATTTCGCCGTTGGCCGGATTGGTCACCTCAAGGGTCGCGCCGTCATCCGCATCCACCCATTCACCGTTGATGTAGCATTGCTGGCGGAACAGCTTGGGGTTTTTCAATTCAATAGCCATGGTCATTCTCCCATTCTTGCGGGGCCAATCCGGCTGGCCCAATCTGGCTGAAATGTTGTGGAGTTTGGGTCGCCTGAGAAGGGAAACGCGGCGCCGAACCCGACAATTCCGCGGCAGTATAGTCAGGCCTTCGCGAAAGGCAAATGATACTCCGGCAGGTTCCGCCGCCGGTTCCGTTACGGGCCGGAACCTTGTGAATCCCCTTGCCGTCCCCATATCCATAAAACGCAGCGGCCGCGCCTGATCGCCGATCGGTTCAAAAACGGCATTTTTAAGCCCTTGACCTGATTAGTCTTTTGGACGAGGGCGGCCGCCCGGCCAAAGAACGCGAGGACAGTATGGGAATTGCAGAGACCATCGCCATATCGATGGGCATCGCCTGGGCCAGCGGCATCAACCTCTACGCAACCCTGGCCACTCTGGGCATCCTCGGGGCCACCGGCAACATGACGCTGCCGCCTCATATGGAGATCCTGGCCGATCCCATGGTGATCGCCGCGGCAAGCTTCATGTACTGCGTGGAATTTTTCGCCGACAAGACCCCCGGCGTGGACACCACCTGGGACACCCTGCACACCTTTATCCGCATCCCCGCCGGCGCCGTTTTGGCGGCCATGGCCATGGGGGATGTGAGCCCGGCGGCGGAACTGGCGGCGCTGATCGTGGGCGGCAGCCTGGCGGGCCTCAGTCATGGTTGCAAGGCCGGCACCCGCGTTTTGATCAACACCTCGCCCGAGCCCTTCAGTAACTGGACCGCCTCCGTCGCGGAAGACGTGGTGGTGGTCGGCGGCCTCCTGACCGCGATCTACCAGCCCAGCGTCTTCATCGGCCTGTTGATTGTCTTCGTTCTGGTGGCCATCTGGCTGCTGCCGAAAATTTGGCGCGGCATTCGAGCCTTGTTCGCCCGGCTCAGCCAGTTGTTCGGGGGCAAGGGCGCGGCAAGACCGCCGACGCCCGGTAGCGGCGCGGCGGGATCGCCGGCGGAGGATCAGGCGCCCACGCCGCAACAGCTGTTCCAGCCGGCGCTCTTGGCCGACAAACGCAGCAAGCAAGACCCACCGACACCCGCCTAGCACTAGCAGCGCCCGCGCCTTTTTCGAGCTTCCGCCTTCACCAGAACCCGTCCGATTGTCCATGCGTCACGAAACCAGGCCGGCCGCCTCGAAACGCCCCTTGGCGAAGGTGGTTTGCACCGCCGCCGTCCTTTCCTTGCTGCTGGTTCAAAGCCCGGCGGCCCTGGCCGAGCACTGGTGTCAGCCCGCGGTGGAAACCATGTTGGGCGAATTGGGGGTCAATCCCGAGCGGGTAAACCGCATCAGCGTTGCCAATAAACGGGTCCTCACCGGCGAAGGCCCGCGGGATCTGGGGCTCGAGTCCTGGGTCCGCTTTGAAGACTGCCGGGGCGCCTTGGTGGTCGAAATGACCGACTTCTGCTGGATCAAGCAAGTCTACACCCGCGACGACTGTGAAGTGGCGGGCGTGCCCAACTATTAAAGCAGACCGGGGCGCCTCAGCCTCTCATTCCACCGTCACCGACTTGGCCAGGTTGCGGGGCTGGTCCACGTCCGTGCCCTTTTGCGCCGCGGTGTGATAGGCCAGGAGCTGCACCGGGATGCTGTAGAGGATCGGCGCCACGAAGGGATCGATGGCGGGCATTTCGATGCAATGACGGGCATATTCGCCGATCCGCTCGATGCCGGCCCGGTCGGAGATGAGAATGACCGCGCCGCCCCGGGCCCGCACTTCCTGCACGTTGCCCGCGGTCTTCTCGAACAGGGGGCCGGACGGAGCACAGACGATCACCGGCACGTCCTCGTCGATGAGGGCGATGGGCCCGTGCTTCATCTCGCCGGCGGCATAGCCTTCGGCGTGGATGTAGCTCAGTTCCTTCAGTTTCAGGGCCCCTTCCAGGGCGATGGGGAACAAGAGGCCCCGGCCCAGGTACAACACGTCGCGGGTATAGATGAGGTCGGCGGCGATGGCCTTGATGGCCGCGTCGCTTTGCAAAACCTCGGTCACCCGGGCCGGCACCTCGATGAGGGATTGGGACAAGCGGGCTTCCTGCTCCCCATCGATCGTGCCCCGGGCCCGGCCCACGGCGATGGCCAAGCAGGCCAGCACCGCCAGCTGGGTGGTGAAGGCCTTGGTGGAGGCCACTCCGATCTCCGGTCCGGCCAAGGTCGGCAGGACCCCGTCGGATTCCCGGGCGATGGCGCTTTCGGGCACGTTGACGATGGAAAGGATGGTCTGGCCCTGCTGCTTGGCGTAACGCAGGGCGGAAAGGGTGTCGATGGTCTCACCCGACTGAGATACAAAAAGGCCCACGCCGCCTTCCGGCATCGGCGCTTCCCGATAACGAAACTCCGAGGCGATGTCGATTTCCACCGGCTGGCGCGCGATCTGCTCGAACCAATACTTGGCCACCGCCGTGGCATAGTGAGCCGTGCCGCAGGCGCAACAGGTAAAGCGGGACACCTTGCCAAGGTCTAATGGCACGTCAGGCAGCTCAACCGTGCGGCTCATGGGGTTGATCAGGCTGTGTAAGGTGTCACCGATTACCGCCGGCTGCTCGTAGATTTCCTTCTGCATGAAATGGCGGTACTGGCCCTTGCCGATCATGGCGCCGGAAAGGGCGGTCTGCTTGACCTCGCGGGCGACCGGCTGGTCGGTTTCGTCAAAGACCTGGGCATCGCCGTGATCGAGCACGACCCAGTCGCCTTCTTCCAGGTAACAAATCCGATCCGTGAGCGGCGCCAGAGCCAAGGCATCGGAGCCCAGGTACATCTCGCCGCTGCCAAAGCCCACCGCCAGGGGAGAGCCCCGCCGCGCACCGATCATCAAGTCGTGCCGTCCGGCGAATAAAATGGCGAGCGCAAAGGCGCCCTCCAGGCGTTTCAAGGCGGCCGCCACCGCATCTTGCGGCGTCTTTTGCTGGTTCAGCTGTTCTGAAATCAGATGCACGATCACTTCCGAATCCGTCTCCGTTTCGAAAACGTGTCCTTGCGCTTCCAGTTCCCGCCGCAGCTCTTGGAAATTTTCGATGATCCCGTTGTGCACCACGGCCACCCGCTCGTTGGCGTGGGGGTGGGCATTGGCCTCGCTGGGCCGGCCATGGGTGGCCCAACGGGTGTGGCCGATGCCGATGGTGCCTTCGATGGGGTCCCGATCCACCAAGTCGGCCAGGTTGGCCAGCTTGCCCTCGGACCGGCGCCGGTCGATGGCGCCGTTGCTCAAAGTGGCGATGCCCGCCGAATCATAGCCCCGGTATTCCAGCCGGCGCAGACCGTCGATCAAGAGGGGCGCAACGGCCTTACCGCCAAGGATTCCAATAATGCCGCACATGTCGATTCCTTAGGTTGATGCTCTTTGTGTGCCCAGGGCGTTTTGTGAACCAAGCGCGCTCCCGAAACGCCATGACGCCCGGTTAGGCTTTGGATTTTTTGGCCTGGCTGGCGCGGAACTGGCGCGCCCGATCGGGCAGGCTCTTTTGCCGGCCCCGCGCCAAGGCCAGGGAGTCCGGTGCCACGTCGTGGGTGATGGTGCTGCCCGCGCCGATGATCACACCGTCTCCCACGCTGACCGGCGCTACCAGGGCCGTGTTCGATCCGATAAAGGCGTCGGCGCCGATCTCCGTGCGGTGCTTGGCAAAGCCGTCGTAGTTACAGGTGATGGTGCCGGCGCCGATGTTGGCCCGCGACCCCACCTTGGCATCGCCCACATAGGCCAGATGGTTGGCCTTGGCGCCCTGCCCCATCTCGGCGTTTTTGATTTCGACAAAATTGCCGATATGGACGGAGTCACCCAAGACCGCACCCGGGCGCAGGCGGGCAAAGGGTCCGATGCGCCCCTTGGGGCCGATGTGAACTCCTTCCAAATGGCAAAAGCCGCGGATTTCCGTCCCGCTGTCCACTCGCACGCCGGGGCCGAAAAAGACGTTGGGCTGCACCACCACGTCGGGCGCCAGAACCGTGTCCGCCGACAGCCAGACGCTTTGCGGGTCCACCAGGGTCACACCGCCCGCCATGGCCTTTTGCCGCAGTCGCCGCTGCAACACGGCTTCGGCCGCCGCCAGTTCCTGACGATCGTTGACACCCAGCACGTCCTCGCCGGCCCCTTCCACCGCCCGCGCAGGTCGCCCTTGGGCACGGGCCAGGGCGAAGACATCGGTCAGATAGTACTCGCCCTTGGCGTTATCGTTGTCGAGCCGGGCAATCTGGTCGAACAGAAAGGCGCCGCGCCCCAGGATGATGCCCGCGTTGCACAAGCCGATCTGCCGTTCCTCCGATGTGGCATCGGCGTATTCGATGATGCGTTCGATACGGCCATCGCTGTCGCACAAGACCCGGCCATAGCGGGCCGGATCATCGGGCGTGAAAGCCAGGCCCACCAGATCTGGCGCGGCGCCCCCCTCACTGGCGTAACGGGCGCTCAGCATCTTGTCCAAGGTGTCGGGCGTCAACAAAGGCGTGTCGCCGTAGACCACCAAGACATCCCCGTGACCACGGAAATCCTCCAGCAAGGGCCGGGCGCAGGCCACCGCGTGGCCGGTCCCCAGACGTTCTTCCTGCACAACGGTGGCATGGGGCGCCGCCGCTTTCGCCACCAGATCCATGTCCGGGCCGACCACCACCACGATCTTGGCCGGCGACAAGCCGCCCACCGCGTCGATGACGTGGTTGAGCATGGGCTTGTTGGCCAAGGCATGGAGAACTTTCGGGAGTTGGGACTTCATACGCGTGCCTTGGCCCGCGGCCAAGATCACGACGGCAAGGGGATCACGGGTCATGGGATGCACTGACTATCCGGTCGGTTAAAAAAAATCATCGCCCGCAAGGACTTGGCCTCGCGGAGCGTTAACCTGGCACAGGCGCCCGGGGGCGACAATTCAATATTTGTTTCCGACTATTTCAGCGCCTAGAGCAAACGTGGGATCAGGTGCGAGCGCACCTGGCCTGTTGTCTCGCACTAACTCATAAAAGTATAGAGCAGATCTCAGGCCAATTGGATCGCCCTCGATACGTAATAGGGCCGATCCCCATTGATCTGAGACCCGCTCTAGGCGCGATTTCGATCCCGCCTCGTTTTAGCGATAGGGCGCGCAAAAACCAAAACGGACGCCCGAAGGCGCCCGTTTCGATGTGGTGTGGGCCAAGCGGCCCTGACGAACTTTTTAGCCGAAACCCAATCCGGCAAATTAGCGCCGAGCGGCCCCATTACGATAGGACTTGGCCCGGGACGACTTGGCGATCGCCGCTAAACGCTTGGCGGGCGAGGCCTTGGCCGTCGCACGCTTGGCCGTGCCGCGACGCGTGGAAGCGGCCCGGCGGGGACTGGGCTTACCGGCGACCGCCGATTTGGTCGCCCGGCGCGCCGTCGTCTTGGAAGCAATGGCCTTTTTAGGCGCCGCTTTTTTGGGAGCTGCTTTCTTGGGCGCGGCCTTTTTGGCCACGGTCCGTTTCGGCGCCGCCTTGGCTACGCTTGCCTTGCGGGCCGCAGGCTTGCGCGCAGCGGTTTTCGCGACGGGCTTCTTAGCAGCCGTTCTTTTGACAGCGGTTTTGGCCGCGGTGGTTTTACGGGCCACGGTTTTACGGGCCACGGGCTTTTTGGCGGCCGCGGTCTTGCGCGCGGTTGTCGCCCGGGCCGTGGTCTTGCGAGCCGTCGTGGTCTTGCGGGCCGTCGTGGTCTTACGGGCCGCAGTGGTCCGGGCCGCGGTGCTACGCGCCGTGGTCTTGCGGGCGGTCGTCTTGCGGGCCGCCGGCTTTTTCGCCGCAGCAGTCTTACGGGCCGTGGCGGTCCGAGACGTGGCGGTCTTGCGAGCCGCAGTGGTCTTACGGGCCGCAGTGGTCCGAGACGTGGTGGTC
>JANQKX010000679.1 GCA_028280915.1 Kiloniellaceae bacterium | reverse complement strand
GCTATAAGGAAGGGGACAGGGCCCGCTTCGTGGTGCCGGCTTATACCACGGACAAACTCTTGGTCTTCGCCACCAATGGGCGGTTTTACACCATAGCGGCCGACAAGCTGCCGGGCGGGCGTGGATTCGGCGAGCCCCTGCGGCTCATGTTCGATCTGCCCAATGACCAGGACATCGTCAATCTCTTCGTTTATCAGGGAGAACGGCGCTTGCTGGTGGCCTCGACCGACGGCCGGGGGTTCGTGGTACCGGAAGATGAAATCGTGGCCCAAACCAAGAACGGCAAGCAGGTGTTGAACCTGGCCGCCGGCGTGGAAGCCTCAATCTGCAAACCGGCGGCAGGGGACAGTGTCGCGGTGGTGGGTGACAACCGGAAACTACTGGTGTTTTCCATGGACGAAATGCCGGAAATGACCCGGGGCCGCGGGGTCATCCTGCAAAAGTACAAAGACGGCGGGCTGAGCGATGCCAAAGTCTTTACCCTGGCCGAGGGGCTGAGCTGGGCGGCAGGAGCCAACCGGCGCCGGACGGAAACCAACCTTTTGGCTTGGATCGGCAAACGGGCCCAGGCGGGCCGGCTGCCGCCCAACGGCTTTCCCAAATCCAACAAGTTCGGCGACTAGGCGAGGGAGCCCGCCCGTCCGCCGGCGCCTGATTTTTGCTGGTCAAGCCGGTGTTATTATTGCAAGGTGAAGCGCTTCCGAAGGCCCCGGTAAAGAGGGCCCGCGGGAACAGGTTGTTTTGGTTTTTGGCGTCTGGGCATTTTTATGTCAGCACTCGTTTCTTTCGTGCATGCGATCGATCGCATGAACGAGAAGGTTGGGCGCGCCGTCGCCTGGCTCACCCTGGCCATGGTGCTCATCACCTTCACCGTGGTGGTCTTGCGCTATGTCTATGCGATCGGCTGGGTGTGGCTGCAGGAATCTTATGTGTGGCTGCATGGGGTGGTTTTCATGCTGGGTGCCGGCTACACCCTGCTGCACAACGGCCACGTGCGGGTGGATATCTTCTATCGTCCCAAGGACCCGCGCTATAAGGCCTGGGTCGATCTGCTGGGTAGCCTCTTGTTGTTGACCCCCATGATCGTGGTGGTGACCGCGGTTTCCTTCGGCTACGTGGTGGAGTCTTGGAGCCGCTTCGAGGAGTCCCGGGAGGCGGGCGGTTTGCCGGGCCTGTTCCTGCTGAAGAGCGTCATATTGGGTTTTTGCCTGCTGCTGGGCCTGCAGGGTCTGGCCCTGATGGCGCGGAGCTGTCTGGTGCTGAAAGGTCATCCGGAGTTCCTGCCCCAGGAAGAAGAAGCGGAGTCCCTTTAGGCCATGGATCCGGTTCTCCTGGGGGAAATCCTCTCACTCGTGATGTTCGCCACCGCTTGTGGCGTTTTGCTTTTGGGCTATCCCGTCGCCTTCACCCTGGCCGGAACCGCCTTGGCCTTCGCCTTTTTGGGACTTGGATTCGGTATCTTCGACCTGCGCCTGCTGGGCGGATTGGCTTCGCGCTATTTCGGCATCATGGTCAACGAGCTCTTGGTCGCCGTGCCGCTTTTTGTCTTCATGGGGGTGATGCTCGAGCGGTCTAAAATCGCCGAGCAGTTGCTGGAGACGATGGGCCTGATGTTCGGGCGCCTGCGGGGCGGCCTGGGCATTTCGGTGGTTTTCGTGGGCATGCTTTTGGCCGCTTCCACGGGCATCGTGGGGGCGACGGTGGTGACCATGGGCCTGCTGTCCCTGCCGGCCATGCTGAAAGCGGGCTACGATCCCAAGATCGCCTGCGGCACCATCTGCGCCTCGGGCACCCTGGGCCAGATCATTCCGCCCTCTATTGTGCTGGTCCTTTTAGGGGACATCCTGCAGGGCGCCAATACACAGGCGCAATTGGCCCTGGGCAACTTCGCGCCCGACCCGGTCTCGGTCATCGACCTATTTGCCGGGGCGTTTTTGCCGGGCATCATGCTGGTGTGCCTCTACATGGGCTGGGTGATCTTCACCGCCATCCGGAAGCCGGAAGCCTGCCCCGCCTTGCCGCCGCTGGAAGGGGACCCGGGCGAATTGAGGGGCCGGATCTTGCGGGTGCTGGTACCGCCGGCGAGCCTGATCGTTCTGGTGTTGGGCTCCATCCTGATCGGCGCCGCGACCCCGACCGAGGCGGCGGCCATCGGTTCGGTGGGGGCGATCCTTCTGGCCGGCCGCGCCATCGACGAGCGCCACGGGGGCCCGGTCTACGTGGCCGGCATTTGCCTGGTGGCCCTGGTGCCCCTGGTGTCCCTTTTCGATCTGCGCATGCAGCGCGAGGTGGTGCCCCTGGACGATCTTCTGGCCGCCATCCTGGCCGGGATCTGTATCATCATCTTGTTGATCGGGGTTTTCATCTCCCTGCGCCGGGTTCACCGCGCCGGCATCCTGACCGAGGTGATGCAGGCCACGGTCAAAATCTCCTCCATGGTGTTCATTATTCTGCTGGGCGCCTCGGTCTTCAGCTTGGTGTTCCGGGGCCTGGGCGGAGAAAAGATCGTCACCGACCTTTTGGAAAACATGCCCGGCGGCGCTTTCGGCGCCATGCTGGTGGTCATGGCCCTGATGTTCGTGATGGGCTTTTTCCTGGATTTTATCGAGATCGTTTTCGTGGTGGTGCCCATCGTGGGGCCCATCCTCTTGGCCATGGGGCTGGACCCCATTTGGCTCGGGGTGATGATCGCGGTCAATCTGCAAACCTCGTTTTTGACCCCGCCCTTCGGCTTTGCCCTGTTTTACCTGCGCGGCGTGGCGCCGCCCAGCGTCACCACCATGGATATCTATCAGGGCATTCTTCCGTTCGTGGCCATTCAGATCCTCGGTCTGGTCCTGATCGCCGCTTTCCCGGCCTTGGCGACCTGGCTGCCTAGCGTGCTCTTTTGATCTCTTGATCCGTCAAAAAAAACGGCGGCCGGTGACGGCCGCCGTTTCTTACTGCTAGGCCCGGTATCAGCCCTTGGATTCAACCCATTTGAAGGGCAGGGCACGGGCGTTGTAGAACGCCTGTTCTGAGAACTTGGCATAAGCGATGGTCTTGTTGCGGAAGTTCACGATGGACTGCATGACCTCGCCGCTGAGGCTGTCGGCGGCGGCGATATCGCCAATCACCTTGCCGGAAAGGTTACCCAGGCCGTCCAGAACCTCGTCGGGGAACTTTTTCAGGACCACGCCGTGCTTTTCGGTCAAGGTGTTGAGCGCCGTGTCGTTGTTGGCCACGTATTCGTCCAACACATAGGAATTGGCGTAGGCGTTGGCCGTGGCGATGATCGCCTTCAATTCATCGGTGAGCGTATTCCAGGCATCGATGTTGATGAAGTTGTCCAACAGGGTCGCGGGCTCGTGCCAGCCGGGATAGTAATAGAACTTGGCGCTCTTATAGAGGCCGAAAGCTAGGTCGTTGTAGGGGCCGACCCATTCCGTGGCGTCGATCTGGCCGGACTGCAGGGCGCCGGGGATTTCGCCGCCGGGCAGGTTGACCACCACGCCGCCGGCGGCCTTGACCACCTCGCCGCCCAGCCCGGGGATGCGCATCTTCAGACCCTTGTAGTCTTCCAGGGAATTGATTTCCTTGTTGAACCAGCCGCCAGCCTGAACGCCCGTGTTGCCCGAGGCAAAGAACTTGCAGCCCAGTTCCTCATAGACCTTGTCGGCCAATTCCTGCCCGCCGCCGAAGCGCAGCCAGGCGTTCTGCTCGATCACGTTGAGGCCGAAGGGTACGGAGGCGATGAACTGACTGGCCGGCACCTTGCCTTTCCAATAATAAGGCGCGCCGTGGCCCATCTCGATGGTGCCGCTGGAGACCGCGTCCATAGTCTCGAAAGCGGGCACGATTTCGCCGCCGCCGAAGACTTCAACGGTCAGCTTGCCGCCCGAGGCGGCGCCAATGAACTCGGCGACCTTGTTGGCGCCGGTGCCCAGGCCAGGAAAATTCTTGGGCCAGGTGGTCTGCATGCGCCACTTCATCAGTCCCTGGGAAATGGCCGGGGCCGGGAAACTGGACGCGGCGGCGGCGCCCACGGCGGCGGTTGCGCTGGCTTTCATAAATTTACGGCGATTCACAGTTCAATCCTCCCTGTAAGACGAGAATGGTGCCCGGTACGAGCAGGAAAATGGGATTCCGGCCTTTTTCAGTTATTTGGCTTAGGCCTTGAAATCCAAGCGAAATTAGAGACGGCGCTGAGGATAATGACCTTACGGGGGCAAGGCAACCGGCAAATTTCAGGAGCAATTCGGGCTGGGAGTTCGGGCCTTATTTGACCGGCAGGATCCCTGTGTGCTTGACCGGTTCGGGCAATTCCTCGATCCGGGTCCAACCGTTCTGGCCCAGCACTTCGGCGGGGCGGAAGCGGATCTTGTAGGACATCTTTGGGGTTTGCTGAATCCAATAGCCCAGATAGACGTAAGGCCGGCTTTCCTGCTGGGCTCGCTTGATGAGCCATAGCACCATGTAGCTGCCCAAGCTGCGCCGGGCCAAATCGGGCTCGAAGAAGCTATAGACCGCCGAGGGGCCGTCTTGCAGCCAGTCGATCAGGCAGGCGGCCACAAGCTGATTTTCCGGGTTACGAAATTCCACCAACCGGGTCGACAGGTTGGTTTGCTCCACCATGGCGGAGTAATCGGCGAAGGTCATGCCGGCCATCTCGCCGTCTTGATGGCGCAGGGTGATGTAACGGTTGAAGAGGTCGTATTGCTCCTGGGTCGGCTCGCACTGGTGAAGAGTGACGGTGAGGTCCCGATTGAGGGCGGCGATCCGCTTCATGGATTTGCTGGGCACGAAATCCTGGGCCACCACGCGCACGGGCAGGCAGGCGGTGCAGCCGTCGCAAGCGGGGCGGTAGGCGAAAAAGTGGCTGCGGCGGAAACCGGCGCGGGATAGCAGGTTGTAGGTATAGTCCGCCTTGGGCCCCCGGATCTCGGTCAGCAGTTTACGTTCCCAAAACCCCGGCAGATAAGGGCAGGGCGTCTCCGCCAAAACATAATACGTGTTTGGAACCGGTCGTTGCTCCAAATTGGCGTCTGAGTCGTCCAATATGACGTGATTGGGTCCCATGCAATTAGCTTCCCTTCTTTGGAGCCGTTCGTCTAGGGATTAGTCGGCCAATTCGCCAAATTTGTGTGCATAAGGGGCAAAAAACGGGACTTTTCAAGGATTCCGGGGCCAAACTTGCGGCCTTTTGTTCAAAAAGAGCGCTCGTCCGGTGGTTAGAGGCCGCGAAAAACACTGGTGCGCAGGACAAGGGTGCCGGCCAGGAAATCGTGCAGGGTGCGCCGCCGGTCGTTAAACAAGACCACCAACAAGACCAGCCAAAATGTCGCCGAAACGCTTACGTAGAACACCAGGATCAGGATAAGGGCCTGGAGATAGTCGGGCCGCTCCCCCTGGAGGGTGACGACTTCCAGATCCATGAAGCCCATGCCCGGCGTGGCACCCCGGTAGCCCACAAAAAAGGTGCTGTAAAGCACCGGCAGGATGGCCAGGACCATGAGGCTGACGGGGGTCAGGATGCCGAAGGAGACGATGGCCAGCAGGCCGCCCAGTATCCAAGCCGCGAGCCACACCAGGCCCAGGACCACCAGGTCGATGAAATAGGCGATGACCCGGCGGCTGGTCACGTCCTGAAAGAGTTCGGGCGAGACCAGGAAGTCGGTGCGCCAGCCCTCGGGCTCGAAGCCGCCCGAGGGGCCGCGTTCTTGCGGTGGCTGGGAATTGGCCAAGATCACTCTCCTTTATCGTCGCGGCGATGGTATCACCGCCGCCGCACGCTGACCATTACCATGAGGACCTGGCGGGCGCCTAATAGTTCCCCGACTGGAAGCGGGGCAGCTGCACGACGGGCTTGTCGCTGAGGAGGATAATGGAAATCCGCCGGTTTTGCGGCGAGAAGGGATCTTCCTTGATCAGAGGCTCCTGCGCCGCGCGCCCGGCCACGGAGGCGATTCGGCTGGCCGGCAAGCCGGCCTCGATCAGGGCGCGGCGGCTGGCGTGGGCCCGGTCGGTGGAAAGCTCCCAGTTGGAATAGCCCGACGCGCTACTATAAGGCGTGGCGTCCGTATGGCCCTTGATGGATATCTTGTTGTCGATATCCTTGATGGAATTCACCACCATGGCCATGAGCTTTTTGGTGTGGGCGAACATTTCCGCCGAGCCGGAGGGGAACATGGAGGTGCGGTCCTTATCGACGATTTGGATGCGCAAACCCTCGGGCGTCTGATCGATCATCAGGTTCTCGCCCAGGTCCTTCAGCTCGGGATTTTCGGCGATGGTCTCTTTCAGGGATTCCTCGACCTGTTCGAACTTTTGCTGTTCCAGGCGCTCGCGCACGGCGTCCACCGCGCTGTCGTGGAGTTCCGCCTCGATCACCGGGGCGCCGCTTTCGCCGGAATCCGGGGTGCTTTCCTCGGTGCCGCCCTCGGCGCCCTTGATGCCCACGGTTTCCCCTTCCCAGTCCTCGTCGGAGGTGGGCAGGGCGATGGTGATGCCGATGGGCGAGGTGTCGTTTTTCATGCGCCCGTCGACGGTGATGGTGCGCCCGCCCAAGACCCCGTCGGCGCCCTTCTGGCTGCCCGTGACGATGGCCGGGGCGAAGTAATCGGCGATGCCCAGTTTTTGCTCTTCCGTGGTGGCGTTCAGCAGCCACATGAGCAGGAAAAACGCCATCATGGCGGTCACGAAGTCGGCGTAAGCAACCTTCCAGGCGCCGCCATGGTGTCCGCCATGGCCGCCCTTCTTGACCTTCTTGATAATGACGACGGGGCGGTTCGCGTCTTCAGCCATGCCGTGAGCTTCTTCCGATCATCTGATGCATCACGCCGGGGCCGGCAGTTCTTCGGCGGCGCTTTCCACCTCGTAGAACGTGGGCCGGGTATGAGACAACAGGGCCTTGCGGGCGAATTCCACCGAGACGGCGGGGGGGCTGCCGGAGAGGTGGGCCAGGATACCGGCTTTCAGGCACTCCATGTACTTGGAGTCCTCGGCCACCACGTTGTTGAAGGCCTTGGCCATGGGGCCGACAAAGCCGTAAGACGCCAAGATGCCGGAAAAGGTCCCCACCAGGGCGGCGCCGATCAGTTTACCCAGAACCTCGGGCGGTTCGGCGATGGAGCCCATGGTGTGAATAACGCCCAGCACGGCGGCCACGATGCCCAGGGCCGGCAGGCCTTCGCCCAGGTTCACCAGCGCGTCGCCAACAGCGGCTTCCTCGTGGTGATGGGTCTCCAGTTCCAGATCCATCAAGGCTTCCACCTCGTGGGGGTTGTCGGCGCCCAAGACCATGAGGCGCAGATAATCGCAGGTGAACTCCACCGCGTGGTGGTCGCCGTGGAACTTGGGGAACTGGGAGAACAGGGTGCTTTCGTGGGGGTTTTCGATGTGCTGTTCCAATCCCAGATTGCCCTTGGTTTTGGCCAGGCGAAAGACCTGGTAAAGCACGCACAAGAGCTCGATGTAGTCGTCTTTTTTGTATTTGGGACCTTTGACGATGCGGCCGAAGGATTTGCCCACGCCCTTGAGGATCGCCTTGCTGCAGGAACAAATCAGAGCGCCGATGCCCGCGCCGAAAATAATCACGAACTCAAACGGCTGCCACAGGACCCCCATGTGGCCGCCATGCGCCATATAGCCGCCCGTCACGCAGACGCAAACCAAAATGATTCCGACGATAACTAACATAATCCGCCCTTGATGCGTTTCAGGCCCGAAACCGAAAGGGAATGATGGCGGGGATAGGTAAAAAACCGTTTAACCTTAAGATCGTGGCCCACTCTCCATGGCGCTCAAGGTCAAGATCGGGCCTAAAACCGCCATAAATGCAGCTGGGTAGCGCGGCGGTCGTCAAGGTTAAGGATCTCGTCGGCGGGGTGGTCGGGTACGGTAAAGGAATTGCTAATCAGCAGGCTGCCGGGCTTCATTTCGGCCCGCGCCTTTTCGAAAAGCGCCGGCATGGGCGCGGGGGATAAAAAGCAATAGACCACGTCGAAGGCGCCGAAATCCTGGTCCCAGAGGTTCGCCCGGTGAACCGAGACCCGCCCTTGGCCCAGCAGCTTGGCCCGCAGCCAGGAGACCATGAACGGCAGGGGCGCGGTCTCGATGCCCACGAAACGGCCCCGCGGTTGGTGGGCCAGGCGGGTCAGCACGGCGCCCAAGCCGCAGCCCATGTCGATGAAGGTAAAGGACCGGCCGGCGGGCAGGAGAGCTTCCAGCGCGCGGCAGGTCTTTTGGTTGGAGAGGTAAAGGGGAACCCGCTCGCCCGCGGCGTTCCAGTAGATCAGGATCAGGACCGAAAAGGCGGTGAGATAAAGCCAGGACGGCAGTCCCAAGGCCAAAGCCGCGGCAATGGCCGCCGGAAACAAGGCTTGAAGGGGCAGCCACCAGCGGGCCAGGCCAAACCCGGTTCCGAGCGCCGCGGCCAGCAGGCCTTGGGCCGGAATCAAAATGGCGATCTGGATCTGGATATGTCCAAATCGGGCCAGGATGTAGGTGCCGGCCGCGAGGGCTATTGCGGCGATGAGCTGAGCCAAGATGGCCCGGACCAAGGGCGAGGGGCCCTTGCGATCCGGTTTGGCCGGGCTATTGTCCTCCAGATCTGTACTTTGCAGACCTTTGCTTGCCAGATTGGGTCGGGCTGGGCTATGTGACAAATCTGGCGCGTGCGCGGCTTTCATCGCTGGGCGGACCCCGATCAGGAACGGCAAAAATTAGGGTTACCATTTCCATGTCAAAGGATGAAAAAAACCTTAAAGGGCTTTTTGGGTGCTTTGCCGCGGGCGTTACCGTGGTGACAACCTTGGGGCCGGACGGCGCGGCGCGGGGCATGACCGTGAGCAGCTTTTCCGCCGTCTCCCTGGAGCCGCCCATTGTGCTTTATTGCCTGGGCGACCACGCGGTGAATTTCGATGCTTTCGCCGCGGCGACCCATTTCGCCGTGAATATCCTGAAAGACGACCAGGCCTCTATCTCCAACCGCTTCGCCGACCCGAGCCAGCCCGACTGGCCGGATCTGCCCTATCGTGGATTGGCCGGCGGCAGCCCGATTCTCGACGGGACCTTGGGCGCGCTGGACTGCAAGCAGATCAGCGCCCAGCGCTTCGGCGATCACCTGGTGGTGCTCGGCGAGGTGATCGACACGCAAGGACCCGAACCCGGCGCGCCGCTGATCTATCACCGGGGCCTATATATCTCGTAAATTAAGCGGCCGGCTTCCGGTCAGGCCAGGGCGTGGCGCAGGTCGGCCATGAGGTCGTCCACGTCCTCCACCCCCACGGAGAGGCGCACCAGGCCGTCGTCGATGCCCAGGGACTGACGCTTGTCCGGCGGGATCGAGGCGTGGGTCATGATGGCCGGATGCTCGATCAGGCTTTCCACGCCGCCCAGGCTTTCGGCCAAGGCGAAGATCTCCACCCGTTCCAAAAAGTGCCGGGCCTCGTCCAGGCCGCCCTTGAGCACCGCCGTCACCATGCCGCCGTAGCCGCGCATCTGCCGGGCGGCCAGCTCGTGCTGGGGATGGCTGACAAGGCCGGGATAGTAGACCTTTTCCACCTTGGGATGGGCCTCCATGAACTGGGCCACGGCCAGCCCGTTATCGCAGTGGCGCGCCATCCTGAGCGCCAGGGTCTTGACCCCGCGCAGGGCCAGGAAAGAATCAAAGGGCCCCTGGACCCCGCCGACCGCGTTCTGCAGATAACTCAAACCCTCAATGAGGGTGGGGTTGGCACCGGCGATGACCACGCCGCCGACCATGTCGGAATGACCGTTCAGGTACTTGGTGGCCGAATGCATGACCAGATCGAATCCCAGCTCCAAGGGGCGCTGCACCCAAGGCGTCGCGAAGGTGTTGTCGCAGACCGAGATGATGCCGTGGCGCTTGGCGAGGGCCGCCACCGCTTCCAGGTCCACCAGCTTGAGCAGGGGGTTGCTGGGGGTTTCCAGCCAGATCATCTTGGTCTCGGGCCGGATCTGCGCTTCGATCGCGGCAATGTCGGACATGTCCACGAAACTGAAGGTCAGCCCGGCCGAGCGCTTGCGCACGTTTTCGAACAAGCGGTAGCTGCCGCCGTAAAGGTCGTCCAGGGCGATCACGTGGCTGCCACTGTCCAGCAGCTCCAGGATGGTGCCGGCGGCCGCCATGCCCGAGGCGAAGGCCCAGCCCTGGCTGCCGCTTTCCAGGTCGGCGACACAGCGTTCGTAGGCCATGCGGGTGGGATTCTGACTGCGGCTGTATTCGTAGCCCTTGTGCACGCCCGGGCTCTCCTGCACGTAGGTGGAGGTGGCGTAGATCGGCGGCATAATGGCGCCGGTGCTGGGATCGGGGGATTGGCCGGCGTGGATCACCCGGGTGGCGAAGCGGGCGCGGTTGGGCCCATCGGTGCTATCGGTCATGGCTTGGTCGTCTCTGAAATGGGAATTAGACTAAGAGGCGGTCACTTCATTTGCCGGCGCAGGTGGTTGAGCAGATCGATGCGGGTGATCAGGCCCATGAAAGACGTGCCGTCCATCACGATGGCCACCAGGTCTTTTTCGAAGATGGGGATCAAGGCATCCAGTGGCGCGGTGATGTCCACCGTTTGCAGCTTGGTGGTCATGGCACTGGCCACGGGGTGTTTGAAGTTGGCCTCATCGGCGAAGACCCGGAGCAGGATGTCGCTTTCATCAATGATGCCCACCACCTCGTCGTTTTCGTCGAGCACGGGGAGCTGGGAGATGTCGTAAAGCTTCATGCGCCCATAGGCGACCAGAAGATCGTCCGTGGGAGCCACCACCACCGTGCTGTGGTCCGCGTGACGGCGGGTGACCAGGTCGCGCAGGTCACCGTACTTTTCCCGCTCGATGAGGCCTTGGTCCAGCATCCAGAAGTCGTTGAACATCTTGGACAGGTACTTGTTGCCGCTGTCGCAGACAAAGGTGACCACCCGTTTGGGCGCGCTTTGGGCCCGGCAATAGCGCAGCGCCGCGGTCAGGAGCGTGCCCGAGGAGGAACCGGCCAGAATGCCTTCCTTGTTGAGCAGTTCCCGCGCGCTCAGCATGGCCTCGCCGTCGGTGACCGAATAGGCGTGCTTGACCCGGCGCAGGTTGTCCGCGTTGGGGGGCAAGAAGTCCTCGCCGATGCCTTCCACCAGCCAGGAGCCCACGTCGGTGGTGATCTCGCCCGTGTCCACGTAGTGAGCCAGGATGGAGCCGGTGGGGTCGGCCAGGATCATCTCCGTTTCCGGTGACACCTCTTCGAAATAGCGCGACAGCCCGGCGATGGTACCGCCCGAGCCCACGCCGGCGACCACCGCGTCCACCCGATGGTCCATCTGGGCCCAGATCTCCGGCCCCGTGGTGGCCACATGAGCTTCCGGGTTGGCCGGGTTCTCGAACTGGTTCACGTACCAGGCGCCGGTCTCGTCGGCGATACGCTGGGCCATGTCCTGGTAATAGTCGGGATGGCCCTTGCCCACGTCGGAGCGGGTGAGGATGACCTCCGTGCCCAGGGCCTTGAGGTGAAAGATCTTTTCCTGGGCCATCTTGTCGGGCACCACCAGGGACAGCTTATAGCCCTTTTGCGCCGCCACGAGAGCCAGGCCCAGGCCGGTGTTGCCGGCGGTGGCCTCGATCAGGCGGCCGCCGGGCTTCAGCTTGCCGTCCCGTTCCGCCGCCTCGATCATGGACTTGCCGATCCGGTCCTTGATAGAGCCGCCCGGGTTCTGGCTTTCCAGCTTGAGGAAGAGCTCGCAGGGCCCGGTGTCGATGCGGGTGACCTGGGCCATGGGCGTGTTGCCGATGGCCTCCAAAACATTCTTGTAGACGGGTCCGGGCTGGATCATGGCGCTATCCTTGCGATCGCATTCTTTGCCTACACCTAAGCCATGCGGCGCCGGGCCGCAAGATGGCCGGCTCACTTGGGGGCGAGGGTGAGTTGATGCTCCGGCGTTTCCCGCCCGTCGATGGTGAAGTATCGGCCGTCGCGCCAATCGCTTACCAGCGAGCCGTAGTAGGACGAAAAGGGGTTGCCCGATTGGCCGCCCGCCAAGGCGTAGAGGGAGCGGTCCAGATCTGCCAGATCGAAGATGGCCCGCATGCCCGGGCCGTGCAGGTCCTCGAAACGGCGCTCGGGCTCGCCGCTGAAGCGGGGGCTGGCCCGGTTCACCGTGTCGTTGCCACCCGATGTTTCGATGCCGTAGGCAATCCAATCGCCCAGATAGGGAATCCGGCTCCACACCGGGTGGGCGAAATGGGCGGTGTGGGCGTCACCCCAGCGCCAGTTCAAGGGATCGCGGCCAAAGCCGTTCCGCAAGGCCTCGAAGGCTTTTTCCAAAGCT
>JANQKX010000588.1 GCA_028280915.1 Kiloniellaceae bacterium | reverse complement strand
GGGGCGATGGCATTCACGGCAAAGCGGGCGTCCAAGGCATCGAGTGTCACTGGATCGGGCGTGTTAAAAACACCGGCGTTGTTGATCAGGACGTCAAGGCGCACCTGTTTTTCGGTAAGAGAGTCCGCGAAGGCCGCCACATCCGCCAGGCGGGACAGATCGCAGGTGATGCTTTCCAGCCCAGCACCGGTCCCCATGCCAATGAGCGCGGCCTCCGCCTGCGCCAGTTTTGTCGGATTGCGCCCGTGGATCAGAAGGTGGTGACCCTGGGCGGCCAAGATCTTTGCCGTTTCCAGGCCGATACCGTCGGTGGCGCCGGTGATGAGTATGGTCTTGGACATGCCTGCCTCAAAAGCTCCTGTGAAAACAAATGCGCGCCGATCTTTTCCCGGCTCAGCCGATGAAAGTCATCTCATTCAAGGTGAACTGTTCAACAGCACCGGCGGTGGCGGCGGCATAGGCGGCGATATGGGGCGCGTTCATGTGGGTTTGCCACAGCTCCCGGTTCACCCAGTTTTCATAAAGCAGGAAGTGGGCCGGGTCGTTGTTGTCTTGGTGCAGGTCATACTGGATGCAGCCTTCCTCGGCCCGGGTGGTGGGGACCAGCTTCAGCAGTTCGGCCTTAACCAGGTCGATTTGGTCTGCCTTGGCCCGAATGTTGGCGACGATGGTGAGATTGGCCATATCAGCCTCCTAGTTGGGTGTGGCCCTGCGCGATTGGGACGAAAGCCACATTTGAGCCGGATTGATGGGCTTGCAGACCTTCAGGTCAATCGCAACGGCCCTAATAGTCCCACTGCCACTTGATGCCCACCCGGCCCTGGTTGTCTTGTCCCACGTCCGTGTTGACGGTGATGTTGGGCGTCACTTCCACCTCCACGGTGGCCCGGGTGCTTTGCCGCTCCGCGCCTTGGTCGATGCCCACGTAGACCCCGTCGGTGAGGTATTCCCCCACGGTGACGGCGGCGCGACCGTCTTCGGTGGTGCCCACCCGCAGCACGTCCACCCCCAGGCCGGCGCGCAGCTTGTCCAGGAAGCCGGCCCCGGTGGGCCCGGTGCCCGTCAGGGTGGCCACGGCCGCCGCCAGTTCCAGGGCTTCCACCGCCGTGAGCTGGCCGGTGGATTTGTCGAAGAGGACCTTGGCCAGGATCTCGTCGTCGGGCAGGGAGGGGCGTGAGCTCAGCTCGATATCAGGATCGGTGGCCGTACCGGTGATCGCGATGGTCGCCTCGAAATCGCTACGGGAATGCACCAGCTTCAGGTCCAGCAAGGGGTCCAGGTCCGTGCTGCCGTCGAAGGTGATGGTGCCGTCCTCCAGCTTGAAGACCCGGCCGGCGAATGAGAACTGCCCGCGCACGGGCTCCAGCTGGCCCTCCACGTTGGGGGCGTCGGCGCTGCCGGTGATTTTCAGGTCCCCGGACCATTCACTGTCCAGCCCGCGGCCGCGGACAAAGACCCGCCGGGGCATGACCAGGTCCAGATCCAGGCGCAGCAAGCCGCCACCGGCCGATTTTTCTTCCTCGACTTCGTCCGGCACCTCCCGTTTCATGTTGATCTCGATGACCTCCATGTTAACCACCTCGGGCGGCAGTTCGTCGTCGATGCGGATCTCCACGTTCGTGGTCGTGACCGTGCCGTCGAGCAGCATGTCGTGCACGGGGCCGCCGATCTTCAGTTTGCCGTCGGCGGTGGCTTGGATATCGTCCCGGTTGATCAAGAGGGCCTGGCCGAAATTTATCTCCAGAGCCACGGGCATGTCTTTGTCGATGTCCGCGTCGATCTTGCCCGTGCCGTTGATGCGGCCCCGGGGGCCGGCTTTGGCGGAGAGTTCCTTGATGGTCAGCAAGCGGCCCTCGGCATCTCCGTTGAGCACAACGTCGCTCAACAAGGTGCCCGTGTCCAGGTTCTCGTAAAGGCCGTTCGACACGTCCATGTCACCGGTCATGGTGGGCTCGTCCAGAGTTCCCGTGACTTTGAGGGAGACCACCGCGTCGCCGCTCAACTGATGGCTATGGGGCAGGACCAGTTCGGCAAGCGGGCCCAAGCGGCCATTGAAGTCCACCGTCAGTTTGATGGGCTCGGTTTCCGGCAGCTCGGCCTGATAGTCCGTCAGGTTCACCTGCAGGGGCAGATCCGTCTTGATGATCAGGCTCTTGTCGGCGAAACCGGAAAACTGGGTGTTGCTGGTCAGGCGGCCGGCGGAAAGTGCGCCTTGCACCTCCATCTTGGCATTGGGCAGGCCTTGGCCGGTCCTGCCGGCAAGGCCCAGGTCCTCGGTCTCGAGCCGGAAGGCGGCCTGCGGATTGTCCGGCGCCCCGGTGATGGAAAGCGACCCGTCCAAGGTCCCGGTCAGGTCCAAGTTCGGTGCCGCGAGCGCGATCAAGGACAGGGGCATTTGGTCGATCTCAAGGCTACCGGTTACCTTTTCGGGGCTCTGGCCGAAGTCCGCGGTCAGTTTTCCGCCATGATAGGTGGCTTCCAGGCCCTCCAAAGTCATCCCATCGGGTACCATGGAGAAGCGCGCCGGGCGGGCGAGGGTCAGGTCATGCCCGGCCACGGTGCCCGACAGTTTGCTCAAGGTGACGGTGGTGGTGGCCCCGTCCAACTGCACGGCGCTTTCCGCGGAAAGATCCAGCGGGCCCGACAGATCTCCGGCGGCGCTGGCGGAAATCGCCATCTGTTCCGGGCTGCCCTGAGCCGTTGCGGTCACGCGGCTCAAGCTGCCATCCGGCAGTTCGATTTCGGTGGCGGTGATTTTGGCATTGGAGAGCACGCCGGCGAAGAGGTCCGATGACGTCCCATGGAAATCCAGCTCTTGGACATAAATATCGGTTATTTCTAGATTTTTCAGCGTTCCGGAAAAATCGCCCCCTTGCCGTCCGTCGCTGTTCTTGAGGATCAGGCGGGCCGTCGCTTGACCGTTCACCGCCGTGCCCAACATGTCGCTCCATGGCGCCAAGGCGGCCAGCTCGGCGGCGACTTCGCCCTGCAGAATGGGGCTGTCAAAGGGGATGGTGAGGGCACCGGTGATCCGGCTGTCCCGCGCGGTGGCCAAGATATCCGCCAATTCCAGGCGATCGTCGCCCAGCTGAAAATCGCTCTTCAGCGTGGTTGCGCCGACCAGGCTCCCGGCCTTCAGCTCTACCTGACCCCGTGGTTCAGATGTAAGATCGGATAGGGCATATGAGGCATTGATATTGCTTAGTTTCTGACCTTCGATGGAAAGTTCGCTTGAGTCCAGTTGACCCGTGACGGTCAGGTCCGTTAGGGGGCCTTCGACCACACCCTGGGTCTTGGCCGCGCCCTTGATGTCGGTTCCCAAGCTGTCGTTCAGCACGGCGAGATCGGAAACCGTGGCGGCATATTCGGTGGTCAGGCGGTCGAAACTCAAGGGGGCCTGCAGACCGCCATCCAGGGTCACGTGCTCGCCGGTCACCGCTACCTCCGTGATGGCGATGCGCTCCGTCGTCAGGTCCAGATCCAGTTTGCCGCTGACCTGGGGAGCGGGGCCGATCAAGATGTCCGCCTCGGCGATGCCGCTTTTGAACTGACTGAGGCCGCCATCCAGCGTGATGCTCAGGCCGTCGACAAACTCGAGGCTTTGCACGGTGATGTGCGCCAGCAAGCTGCCGCCGGCGGGCAGCGCCAAGCTCTGCAGCAAGGGGGCGATTTGATTAATGGACGCGGTTCCGGTGAAGTCACCCGATATGTCGTCAAGGTCCATGGCACCCTTGGCGGTCAGCTTGGCTTGATCGGTCTCCACTTGGAGCTTTTCCGCCGACAAGGCCAATGGCCCCAAGTCCAAGGCGCCGTCCAAAGTTACGGTACTGTCGCCGGCCAAGAGGGGATCCACCTCCGGAATGTTCATGGATAGGTCCCGAAAGCCCAACCGGGCGGTGAGGGGCAGGGGGGCACCCCCATCCTGGATCGGCCCGGCGGGTCGAACCGTCACTTGGAAGGTCCCGCCAGGCGCGGCGAAAAGATCCAGTTTCAGGTCGCTTAAGTCGCCGCTTAGGGCGATCTCCGGGGACGCCAAGGGGCCGTTCACGGTGCCTTGGGCCGAAAGGTTTGAAAAGGTGAGGGGGTCGACCAGGGGAAAAAACGGACTTGGATCATTGAGATCCAAGTCTAGCCGGGCGTCGACCGTTTCGGCTTGCGTGTCGATGCGGCCGCTCACCGTGGTCCGGAAGTTCGCCGTGGTGAGCTTGACCTGGTTCAGGGCCAGGGTCTCCTGGTCCTGATCCCAAGCGACCTGGATATCAAAATCCTGCTCACGGCCCAGCAGGGCCAGATCCGAAAGCGCTGAGTCTTCTTCCAGGATGGCCGGGCCCAGGGTCGATTTGCCGGCCAAGGCAAGGCTGATGGGCGGGCCGAGGCTCAATTGGATCGTGGACCTGATCTGGGCCAAGTCTTGGGCCTGGGCCGACAGTTGGCCGCGCCAGCCGTTGGCCGGGCCGCTGCCGGAGAGAGTCGCGCTCAAGGCCGGCAGGCCCGGCAGGTCCAGGAGGCGCACCAACAGGCCGCCGGGCGGCTCGGCCACGTCCAGGCTCAGCTCGATAATCTCCTGAGCCGGTTGGAAGGCGGCCTTGAGGTCGATTTGCCCGCCCGTGCCGTCGGTCCGCTGGAGCGCCAGGGAGGCGGCCAGGCCGTCCGCCTGGGTCGCGCGGGCGCTGGCGGCCAGGTTGAATTGCATGGCCTCCCCCAAGACCGGTTCCGCGATATCCGCCTGGTCCAGGGTCAGGGATTCGATGTCGATCTCCACCGGCAACTGTGGCAGGGAAAAGCCGTCGGCGGTTTCCTGATCCTCCGCGCCGCCGGCGGGCAGCCGCGCCAGGTCCAGCCCTTGAACATTAATCTCGTGAATCCGCACCTGCCGGTCCCAGAGGGCCGTGGGCGACCAGGTCACTTCCGCCGACTGAAGGGAGAGCCAGGGGCCCTCACCGTCGGCGATGGAGACCTCCGTCAAGGCAAAGCGACCGAAAAGCGAGCCGGACAGCCGGCCGACGGAGAGTTCGAATTCTCCCGGCTGGCTGACCTGCTCTTCAATCAGGTCCACGAGAAAGGTCCGGCCCCTGTCGCTATGGAGCAGGTAGGCGCCGGCGGCGATGGCGGCGGCCAACAGCAGGACAAGGGCCAAGAGAACCCGCCCAGCCCATCGCCCCATCCAGCGCAGGGCGCCGGCCTTAGAAGGCCTGGCCGATGGAGATGTAGAACTGGAAGACATTGTCTATGTCCCGCCGGTTGATGGGAAAGGCCAAGTCAAAGCGAATGGGGCCGATCGCCGAAAAGTACCTTGCGCCGATCCCGGCCGCCCATCTGATTTCCTCTGATAAGTTCGGCAGTTCCTGATCATAAACATTGCCGCCGTCAATGAAAGGTACCACACCAAAACTCTCGGAAATGCGAAACCGGGCCTCGGCGCTGATCTCGAAGAGGGAGCGGCCGCCCAAGGGGTCGTTGTTGGCGTCCAAGGGGCCGACCGATTGGTATTCGTAACCGCGAATGGAGCCGCCGCCGCCGGCGTAGAAGCGTTTGTTGGCCGGCAGGGTGGCCGTGGCCTCGCCCACGATGCTGCCAACCCGGCTCCGCCCGGCAAAAGTGATGAAGTCCGTTTCGAAAGGCGATAGGTAACCCCTTAATTGCACTTCGTTTTTGAGGAACGAAATAATATTACTCTCGCTTGACGTGGTGCCAAGGTACGGGGTCGAGAAGATGTCTATTCGATAGCCCTTGGTGGGGTTCAGCAGGTCATTGCTCTCGTCGAGCTGGGCAAAAACGGGCACGCCGCCGATGAGGAAGGTCCGGCGTCCCTCGTTGTCCTTGATGCGCGACCACTCCAGGCTGCCGCCGGCACCCAGGGTCCAGAGATCGTCGATCTCCCGCTCCAGCCCGCCGAAGGAATTCACGGATACCTCGTCGAAGGCGTCGGTGGTCTGGCGCACCAGGCCGCTTTCCAAAACCAAGGTCTGATCCAGCTCGATGTAGTTGGGCTTGCGGAATTCCGCCGAGCCCTCCTGCCGGATTTGGTTGAGGTCGATGGTGAACTTCAGGCTTTCCTGTTCGCCAAACAGATTTCGGTGTTCCCAGGAGGCTTCGGCCCCAAAGCCTTCGTCGTCACTGGAATAGCTGCCGCCGACGCCGATGGACCGGGCCTTACGTTCCACCAGCACGATCGCGGTTTCCACCTGGCCCAAGCTGTTCACCTCGTTGACCGGGGCGATGCGCACGGAATCGAAGAGGTTCGTCTCCAAAAGCCGGCGGCGCAGATCGTCGATCACCCGCTGGTCATAGGGCGCGTCCACGGGCCAGTCGGCGAGGCGATGCAGGTAGGCGTCTTCCACATTGTCGGAGCCTTCGAACGAGATGGGGCCGAAGGTGGCAAAGGGTCCCGTATCCACGTCTAGGGTGACCCGCATGCTATCGTCGGCGTGATCCACGATGGCTTCTTGATTGCTCACCACGGCAAGGGGATAGCCCTGTTCCTTAAGAAGGCGGATAAGCCGGTTCTGGGCGTTGGTGATGGGCGCCGAGCGGGCGGCCATGCCGATGGTTAGGCCGATATCGGCCAGGTTCTGAGGCAACAGGGGATCGGGCGGATCGTAGTTGATGGTATAGGCCTGGAGCTTATATTGCGGGCCCAGCTCGATCTGGAAAGTGATGACGGGCGGTTCCGCTTCCTGGTCGATGTCGGTGGTCATCTGATTGTCATAATAGGCGTTGGACCGCAGCACCGCCTCGAAGCGCTCCCGGTCCTCCTCCACCCGCCGCAACAGGCCGGCTTGACTGGCCGTGGGGCTTTTCTGCAGGGCGATCAAGCGAGAGATACGCTCCATGACGTCCAGAAGATCATCATCGTCGATGCCTTCAAACTTTACTTCATAGGCATCGGGCGGTTCCTCGGTGGCGGTTGCGTCGGTTTGCTCCGCGCCTAGGACAGGGGTGACAAAAAGGGCCAACACGGAAATCATCAGCAGCAGGCAAGCCGCACCGGTCGCCGGGAACACGGCTTGGATTGAGGACCAGATTCGGGCCGGAACCACGGCGTGAACCGTCGCCAGAACCGCGGCCCGAACCGCGGTCAAGGGCAACCGGGCCGGACGCCGCTCGATTTTTGGAGCCTGGCAAATGAAACTTATCACCCGTCAGTCTTTCAACGGCCGATCCCGGGCCGTTTCAGGCAGTGGGCAGGCCCCCTGCGTCCGCCGCTTCCTTGTTTTGCTCCCACGATGGCTCCCTCCCTGAAAGCGCCCGTCTTCCCAATTACTTACCGATTGCCTGCAGTCCTCGGAAGAAAATGTTTACCTTGAGGCTGGGGGTCTGACCAATCAAATCCCATATTTTTTCTTAGCGAGCCATCCCGCGGGACAGTCGCATCAAGGGATAGGGGCACGAAGGGATAGGCGCTTGGTATAAGGGCAGGGAGGAAGATCGCATGCAACGGAAGCGGACAGACGACGGGCCCGGTTCCGCCGGTTCAACTGAGGATGAGGGATTGCCCGAAGCGGTCATGGGCCGGAATTTGGCCGAAACCTTGGCGCTGAATAGCCCGGAATTTCAAGCCGGCCGGCAGGCGGCCAAGGCGGTCGGGACAAGCCAAAAGAACCTGGGGCGCCGAACGGGACGCTACCTATTGGCCGTCCTGTTGGCCTTGATGGCTTTAACCCTGGGGGCCGGGCTTTTGGTCGCTGTTTTTGCGTGAGACATGTCAAAAACAGGAAAGGGCCGGCAAGCTGGACTACCGGCCCTTTTTGATGTTCTATGACAAGAAAGAATTACTACATTTTGATGAAATTGTCATAAGTGGAAATGCCGGCGGGGCCGAGCAGGACCACGAACAAGGGCGGCAGAATGAAGATGATCATGGGAACGGTCATCATGGCCGGCAGGCGCGCCGCCTTTTCCTCTGCTTTCATCATGCGCTCGTTGCGGGATTCGGCGGCCATGACCCGCAAGGAGCCGGCCAGCGGCGTGCCATAGCGCTCAGACTGCATCAGGGTATTGACCAGGCCCTTCATCACCGAGAGGGAGGAGCGATTGGCCATGTTGCGCAGGGCCTGGCGCCGGTCGGGCAGAAAGCCCAGCTCCATGCCCGTCAGCGCCAGTTCGTCGGCTATCTCCGGCGTGGTCTTTTCCATTTCTTGCGACACCCGGCTCATGGTGGCGTCCAGGCTCAAGCCGGCCTCGGCACAGATCACCATCAGGTCCAAGGTGTCGGGCAGGGCCTTTCGAATGGCTTCCTGACGCTTTTGCGCGGCGTTTTTGATAATGATGTCGGGCCCGTAGAGACCGGCGGCAATGGCGCCGATGCACACGATCGCTTTCATGTGGTCTTCCAGCTGCCACACATTGACCACATAGGTGCACAGCACGGCGAAGATGCCGAAAGCAAAGGGCAGGGTCATCTTGAAGAAGAAGTAGCGCACCACCGCTTCCTGCGAGCGCCAGCCGCACTGCAGCATTTTTTCCGACACCTTTTTCGCCTGCTGGCTGCGGGCCAGTTTGAACTGGTTCACCAGCATCTGCATCATGGTGAGGGATTTTTTGCGTTCCTTGCGCCGGGTCGGGGCGATGGCGCCACTGCGCATGAGGTCGCGCTGGGCGGCCAGGACCTTGGCCCGGCGCACGCCCGGGTCCGCCGGCAAGAGGGCATACCAGACCAAGGTAACCACGGCCAAGGCCGACAAGCTCGACAAGATGACGATAGCGTCGGCGATGGTCATCCCGGCGGGCAAAAAGGATTCGATGCTCATATCTCGAACTTCACCATTTTGTACATGACGCCGGCGCCCATGGCGAAACTCGTTAGGCCCAGCATGACAAGGAGGTGGCCCCGGCTGTCCTCCACCAAGGGCACCAGATAGTGCTGATTGGTGATGTGAATCATAAAAGCCATCACAAAGGGCAGGGCGCCGATGATGTAGGCGCTGGCCTTGGCCTCGGACGACAGGGCCTTGATCTTCAGTTTGATGGCGCGCCGTTTGCGCAGCACGTCAGAGAGATTTTCCAAGGTTTCGGCCAGATTACCGCCGGTCTCCGCCTGGATCGACAAGGCAATCGTCAAATAGTTGAACTCTTGAATATCCAGGCGTCTGGAGGCCGCCTCCAAGGCCGCGTCCACCTTGGCGCCCATTTTCACCTCGTCGGTGACCTGCTGCAGTTCCGAGCCGACCGGATTGGGAATTTCCTCGGCCGCCACCTTGATGGATTCCGTAATGGGCAGACCCGATTTCAGGCCGCGGACCATGAGGTCGATGGCTTCGGGAAAATAGGCGATGAAACGCGCCCTGCGGCGCTTGCCCAGGAAGCCCACCGCCAAATGGGGCAGCCCCAGGCCGACGAAAAAACCGATCAGGAGGATCGCGGGCAGGGGGATGAAGCCGGACAGGGTGCTGGCGGCCGCCGCCGTGCCGCCCACCACCAGATTGATCAGCAAGTAGACGCCCAGGGAGATTTTCAGGCCGGCCCGCTCCAGTCTGGTGCGCAGCAGGTCAGGTTTCGGCAGGCTGCGCTTGATCAAGGCATCCAAGAACTTGATGTCGCTGTCCGTCGTGGTTTTACGGATGGAAATGGCCTGGGCCGTCGCGGCTTTCTTGGGGCCGTCGCCCTTGATACGGGAGATGCGCTTCTGGCGTTTGGCGTCACTGCCGTCCCCGGCCAGAAGGGCAACGACCACGAGAACCAGACCGGCGAGTGCGGGCAGGCCCAAAAACAAAAGATCATCGCCGGAGGCGCTTTGGATGCCTTCGAGAAATTCCTGAAGCGTCATCCCATGGCCTCCGTCAGGGGCTTGTCGAGACCGAAATAGGCCGCTTTCGGCGTGAAATGGGGCCGCAGGCCCGATGATACGAAGCGGCCCTGCAGCATGCCGTCGCTGCCTTCCCCCTGGAATTCATAGGTGAACAGCACCTGGGTCGTGACAATGTCGCCTTCCATGCCGACCACCTCTTCCACGTGGGTGACACGACGCATGCCGTCGCGCATACGTGAGACCTGAACGATCAGATCCAGGGCGGAGGAGATTTGCGTGCGCACCGCCTTGGCCGGCAAGTTGATGCCCGCCATGCCGATCATGTTTTCCAGCCGGGTGAGGGCCTCGCGGGGGCGGTTGGCGTGGATGGTGCCTAAGGAGCCGTCGTGGCCCGTGTTCATGGCCTGGAGCATGTCCACGGCCTCGGAACCGCGGATCTCACCCAGGATGATACGGTCGGGCCGCATACGCAGGGAGTTCTTCACCAGGTCCCGCATGGTGATCTCGCCCTTGCCTTCCAGATTGGCGGGGCGGGTTTCCAGGCGCACCACGTGAGGCTGCTGCAACTGCAGCTCGGCCGCGTCCTCGATGGTGACGATACGCTCGCCGGGATCGATCATCTGCGACATGGCGTTGAGCAGGGTGGTCTTACCCGAACCGGTACCGCCGGAAATCAGAATGTTCAAGCGGGCGCGGGCGGCGATCTTCAACACCGTGGCCATGGCTTCGGAGATGTTGTTTTGCCGCTTCATCACATCCAGATCGATCGCCTTCTTGGCGAATTTACGAATAGAAATGGAAGCGCCGTCGATGGCCAGGGGCGGGATGATGATGTTGACACGACTGCCGTCCAGCAAGCGCGCGTCCACCAGGGGATGGGACTCATCCACCCGCCGGCCGATCTGGGACACGATGCGGCGGGCGATGTTGAGCACGTGGTCATTGTTTTGGAAGTGGACGTCGGTCAGCACCAGCTTGCCGCCTTTTTCCACGTAGACCTGGTTCGGTCCGTTGACCATGATATCGGTGATCGCCGCGTCGGCCAAGAGAGGCTCAAGCGGCCCCAGGCCCAACATGTCGTTGAGCATGACCTCCACGATCGACTGCTGCTCCAGGAAGTTCAGGTGCAGTTTTTCGTCTTGGGCCACTTCGGAGACGATCTCGCTCACCTGGCGCTGCAAGTCGTCCCGGGGCAGCTGGGAGGCCGCGGAGATATCCATGCGGTCCATCACCAGGGGATGGATCTTTTTCTTTGCCGCGGCCATGTTGGCCGGCAGGGACACCTGGTTGCCGTCGGCCCTGCCGGCGGCGGCTTCGGGCATCTTGAAGGCGGACGGCGCGTCGACCTTGTGAGGCTGGTCCTCTTTGGGTTTTTCGGGTTCGGCGTCTTTTTTGCTGCGCACGAGCCAATCAATCAAGTCACCGACCAGCTTGCGTCGTTCCAGCAGGTTCAGGGTGGTGCCGTTCTTTTCCAGGATGGAGGTGACCACCTGGCCGATGCGCAGGGCCAATTCCGGGCGCGGCAGGGAAGCGACATTCTCGCCTTCGAAGGCGGCCAGGACCTCGGGGCGGAACTGATCTTGACCGCCGGCGTCGGCGGTCTTGTCCTTGGGGGCACTGGCGGATGAGTTATCGGGCAACATGAACGACACCTATGCTTATGCTTAACCTAGTGCTTATGCTTAACCTAGCTTGAGCAAGCCCTTCAGGCCCTTTTTGCCGGCTTGACCGCCCTTGCCCTTTGGGGCGGGGCCGCAGAGGTGCCGGCCCACGGACTGTATGACCTTGCTGGCCTTGCACCGTTTATCTGACTGGATCAAGGGCTTGCCCATATTGGCGGCTTTGTTCAGCGCCTTTGATTCCTCGGGAACCTGGAAATCCACCTTGCGGCCCAAGGCCTTTTGAAACTCCGAGGCCGGCATGGCCTGATGGGTGCCGCCCGTGCGGTTGGCCACGACCAGGATCGGCATGCCGGAGGCCGCTTCCTCGATGGAGCTGAGCAGGCGAATGGAATCCCGCAAGCCCGGCAGGCTGAGCTCGGTCACCAGGACGATGTGGGTGGCGGCTTCCAGCACCTTTTGCCGGATCGAATAGCTTGGCCGCGGCACGTCGACCACGATGGTGTCCGCGCTCTGGCTGATGGCATCGAACAGCACGTCGATGGCGCCGGGATTGAAGTGAATATCGTCGTTCAGGGTCTCTTCCGTGGCCATGACCGAGACGTGGTCCGTCATCTTCGCCGTGGCGCTGGAGATGAACAGGCTGTCGATCCGGTTTGGGTTCTCCAAGGCCTCGCGCAGGCCCCGGGTAGGTTCCAGGTCCATGGCCAAGGCGATGGTGCCGAACTCCAGGTCCAGGTCCACCAAGACGGTTTTGTTTTTCAGCTCCTCGCCGAAATACCAGGACAGATTGGCCGAGATCGTGCTGGCGCCAACGCCGCCCCGCGCGCCGATAACCGCGATGCGGTATTGCTTTTTTTCCTCGATCGCGGTGGCCGTCGTCAGATTGCTTTCCTTGGTGCGCTGGATGGCGGCGGCGATGGCCTTTTCGGTTACGGGTTTGACGACGTAGTCCGTGGCCCCGGAATCCAAGATGTCCCGGTAAAGCCCGATATCGTTCACCGAGCCGATGCCGATCACACGGGTTTCGTCCGTCAGCGCCGCGGTCAGGGACATCATGGCGGTCAAGGGCGATTCCGTGCCGGAGACGTCCACGATGAGGACGCTGGGCGGCGATGCCTCGGAAAGGTAGTCGATGACCTGGGTGGTGGAGCCCTGATGCACGATCGGCTTGTCGTAGTTTTCCTTCAGCACCGAGCGGACAACGCTTTCGGTTTCGCCGTCTCCCACGAAGGCAATGCAGTCCAGGGCGGAGGTCTCGGGCGAGTCGCTTTTTTGATAGTCTTCGGCCAGAGCCATGTTAATTGCTCCCTGTGTTCTCGATGATCAGTTCGTCCTGATCGCGGGTGCGATACTTTTGAATGCGCAGGGTGGCGGCATCTGCGTCCGAATGCTCATGGCCACGGCCATGACGCAGGTCTTCCGGGTTGGCGACCATCTCGCCCAGGTTGGAGGTATCCGCGCAGCTGAAGCGGTAATTGGGCCGCTGGCCCGCTTCCGGCTGGGGCTCCCGGCAATCCGGCTCCACGACCACCAATTTGGTAACCAGGATGTTGACGCGGTCATTTTCCGGATTCAATTCGGCCGACCGGGAGACGGTCATCCGCGCTTCCAGTCCCATGTCCACAATCGCCTGTTCCACATTTGCCAGACGGCCCTGGGACAGGGGGGAAACCGGCTCCAGGTTGGGATTCGGCACTTCGATCCGCACCGTGTTCTCCGGCGAGATGCCCGCTTCGGCGAAAAAGGCCCGCAATTCGGCCATTTGGCCGCCGCCCATGGCCGACGAACCGGGGGCGAAGAGAACCGAATGCTCAAAGGTGATGTCCTCGACATGGTTCCGCAGCGGGGCCGGCCCTTGCTGCCATTTGCCGTGATAAAAGACCAGTTCCACCCCGTCCTGCAGATTTTCCCCCAGGGACTGCTCCTGGGCTTTTTCCGAGCAGGCGGCAAGAGACAGGGTCGCCAGGCCGACGATGGTGGCGGTGCGGAGTTTTGCGTTTAAAAATGCCATTGTGGGCGCCTCACTCTACGATGAATCCGACGTTCTTGGCCGGAGCGTTGTCGGGGACCTTGGCCTCGCGCAGCGGCACGGTTTGGCTGCCGCGGGAATCGGCGCTGGCGGTCGGTGCGTTTTCATCTTGCTGATATTGCAAGGGCTCGTTCGGGGTTCGCAGGCGGGTGGGGTCGTCCACCGGGCGCACGATGTAGGGAGTGACGATGATCACCAGCTCGGTCTCGTTCCGCTGGAAGCGGTCGCTTTGGAACAGGTGGCCCAGAATGGGAATATCACCCAGGCCCGGTACCTTGTTGGCTTCCTGGCGCGTGTTATCCAGGATCAGGCCGGCGATGGCGAAGGACTGTCCCGAGGTCAGCTCGACGGTGGTTTCGGCCCGACGGGTGGTCAGGGAGGGCAGGGTGATGCGGTCGAACGAGATGGCGGCTTCGTTGGACAGCTGGCTGACTTCCGGGCGCACCCGCATGGATATCTTGCCATGCCCCACCAGAGTGGGGGTAAAGGCCAGGCTCACGCCGAATTCCTTGAAGACCACGGTGATGCGGTCGTCGGATTCGGAAACCGGGATCGGGAACTCGCCGCCGGCCAGGAAGCTGGCCGTTTCCCCGGAAAGGGCGGTGAGATTAGGCTCGGCCAGGACGGAGACCAGATTGTCCTCGGCCAGGGCGTCGATCAGGGCATTGAGGTTCCAGTTGCCCACGGTGCCGCCGATGCCCAGCTGGTTGACACCCGACACCGGATTGACCGAGGCGAAGGCAAAATCGAAGCTGTTGCTGCTGAAGGCGGCCGACCAGTTGAAGCCGAACTGATTGACCACTTCCCGGGACACCTCGGCAATGCGGACCCTGAGGTTGATTTGATTGGGCGCATAGATGCCGATTTGGTTGATGATCGATTCCTCTTCACCGATGAAACGCTCGGCCAGCCGGCGGGCATTTTCCGCCGCGATGCCGGTGGCAACCGTGCCGGTCAGCAAAATGCCGCCTTCGATGGAAGAAGCGGTGACGTTCTCATCGGGCAGCAAGCGGTTCAAGGAGCCCTGCAAACGGCCGATATCGTGGGTCACGACGATCTTTACGTTGGCGATCACATTGTCGGCGCCGTCGACGGCGAATAGGGATGTGACCCCGGGCGTCTTGCCGAAAACATAGACCAGGCGGGCGGACTTCACCGATACGTCCGCCACTTCCGGATTGGCGATGAAAACGGAAGAGGCGTCCCTGTTGAGGCGAATCAAATGCCCTTGGCCCATGCTGATTTCATAGGCCTGCTCGTCGGTGGTGACCGTCTCTCCCAAGACAGCGGAATGACCCGTGGCCGCCATGAACAGAGCCAAGAGGAAAAACACGGCGGCCAGGCCGCCCCGTTGCAGAGGAAGAGACCCCATCAAGGTCCGGCAACTAGGTCCTCTCATCATGTGGTACTCCATTAGAAACTCTGCTCCTTGGACTCACTGCCACGACCGACGTGTATTGTCTTTTTGACCTGGTTGACCAGGCGGCTGACTTCGCTGTCATAGGTGTAGGTGCCGCCCACTTCCGGGTCCGGTTCGGCCAGGGGATCTTCCCCGGCGACGATGCGGTTCAGTTCATCCTCGTCCTTGGCCAGGCTGCGCAGGCTCAAGGCCAACTGGCCCACCTGGTTGACCACCGCGAGCATCTCGGCCTGCTTGGGCGTGATTTCCAGGGTCGCGGTCTTGCCCACCCGGGCCTTGCCATCGGCTTCGTCGATGTATTGGTCGATGGCCAGGATCCGGACGTTGGTCAGAATGGTCTCGCTGGCCTTGCGGGATTTGCCCTCATCGCCTTGGCCCTTCAAGGTATGGGTGAGGATGATGTCGACCCGGTCGCCGGGGAACACCAGGCCGCCGATTCCCGTGGTCGCGTTCACCTGAATGGCCATGGCCCGATAGCCGGGACGCAGCACGGCGGCCAAAAAGCCCCGGTCGCCGGGGCGGATCAAGCGTTTGTTGGTGACGGGTTCGCCGGGTGTCAGGCCGCGGCGTACCACCGCGCCAATCAAATCCTCCAGCTTATAGGCACCTTGGGTCATGTAGCTCTCGGGAATGCTCTCTTCGGGCCAGGTCAGCCAGCGCAGCTGTCCTTCCTGAATGAACGATCCGGTCGGAATCGAGGTTTGCGCCACCAAGACCTTGGGGCCGGTCGGCTCGCGCACCTGCGGCACGGTGACTTGCTTTTCAATGACCGTTGCCTGCTGGCCCGCCACCCAGTTGCGCGCGACCATGGTGGTCCCACCCGTGATCAAGATGGCGGCAAGGACCAGGATTATTCTGCGCAGGGACATGACAAAAACCTCATAAAATCACCAAAAACGGGCACCGGACCAAAATCCGTGCCTGCCGCGGCGGCCGAACCGCGACAATACTTCGGGGCTTTCAGAACCGGATGCGGCGATCCGAAGCGGAACCATAGGATGATAGGCCAAACGAATTCTTTCCAATCATCCTTAACGATTCCCAATTATCGCCCAAAAGGCCGGCGCCAAAGACCCGCTTTCATGCCAAGAACCAAGGGGTGTGCCGATGCCTGGCGGCTAATGTTATCTGTGCAAATCATTGTTTTGACGTATTTTTCGATCGATAGGGATAAGCTGGGAACAAGGCGGCGCTATTTGGCTGATCAGAGTATTTTTGTTTGAATGCCTGCCATATCCTTGCCCAAATCCAGCATCACTTTACAGGCGAATATTCTGTTTAAAAAATTTAGGAAGCGTAAAAATTAGGGCGGGGCTTGATGGAATTAACTTAAAAATTTATTTAAAAGACTCGACGAATTATTATCAATTATATTTAATTTGTTGTTGATATTTACTTTAATTTGACCGGCCTGTTTCACGCGTCGTCCACGGGAGGCCATGTTTCTTGGTGTGGCGGTTCTTGGTGCTGGGCCCTTGGTGTTGGGCTCTCGGTGTTGGGCCCTTGCTGTTGCGGCCGGTGGTAAGGTTTCAGCAACTCTATCCGGTCTAGTTTTGCCCGGCGGTTATCGGCTAGGGATCGTGTCGTTGGCTCAAGTTCAAAACAGCTTTTCTATGCAAGGGTCCTTAAGCGGCCGGCTTGGGCGCTGCCTGCGGGATCAAGGCTGGTTCATGGCGATCGCGGCCGGCTATTGTCTGACTGCTTTCCTCGTGGCCGCGGCCTTGGGCATGCTGGACCGCCTGTCCCTGTCCCTTTACAGCCAAGCGCTCGCTCTACCCTCGGCGGCCTTTGCCGTCATATTTTTGGTCGGCCATAGTTTTTACATCATGATCTTCCGGCGGCCGGATCGCCTGGGCCGCGCCATCCTGCAAGATTTGACCGAACGGGTTTTAACCTTGGAGCGCTTGGTGCCGGCACTCCTGGTTTTTCTTTTTTTGCCGCCGTTCATTTCCAGCTTTACCTTTTTCAAATCCCTGATCCCTTATGTGCAGCCCTATGTTTGGGACCCGGCTTTGGCCCAATGGGACCGCTGGCTGCATTTCGGCGTGGATCCCTGGCGCCTGCTGCAACCCGTTTTGGGCTATCCCTGGCTCAGCAAGGCCGTGAACTTCTTTTATAATTTGTGGTTTTTTGTGCTCTACGGTGTTTTGTTCTGGCAGGCATTCAGCCTCCGCGACCGCCAGCTTCGGCAGCAGTTCCTGATCACCTTCCTGCTGACTTGGATACTGGTCGGAACCATTGCCGCCATGCTCTTGTCCTCGGCGGGGCCGGTTTATTTCGCCCGTGTCACCGGTTTGGCGGACCCGTTTTCCGAGCTGTTTGCTTATTTATATGCGGTCAACGAGCTTTATCCCCTTTGGGCCTTGGAGGTTCAGGAGGATCTGTGGCGATCCTACGAAAACCGCCAGTTCGGGCTGGGCAGCGGGATTTCCGCCATGCCCAGCATGCACGTGGCCATGGCCTTTTTGTTCTTTTTGACCGCCAGGCGCCATGGCCGGGTTCTGGGCGCTCTTTTTGGCGGTTTTTGTTTTGTCATCTTGTTGGGCTCTGTCCATCTGGGCTGGCACTACGCCATTGATGGCTACCTTTCCATGGTTCTGGTTTTGGCCCTTTGGCTGGGGGTTGGACGCTGCATGGCGCCGGGTCGGGTGACCTCCATTGGAGCCGGGTAGTCTGTTGTACTATACTAAGGCCTTAAACGGCTTCATTGCGGTGGACTGATCAGGTGCTGGAACTCGTCCAAAAAAACCTCGAAACCTCAGAACCAACAGCGGCGGCGTTGGAACTGACCATTCTCATGCCCTGCCTTAACGAAGCGGAAACCATCGGCCAGTGTGTTGAGAACGCCATGTCTTTTCTGCGGGGCGAAGGTGTCGCCGGCGAGGTGCTGATCGCCGACAACGGCAGCGAAGACGGTTCCGTGGCGATTGCCGTGGCGGCCGGCGCCCGGGTCATCCACGTGGATCAGCGGGGCTATGGGGCGGCGCTGCTCGGCGGCGTGGCGGCGGCCGAGGGCCGCTACGTGATCATGGGCGACGCGGACGAAAGTTATGATTTCACCAGCTTGGGCCATTTTTTGCGCGAGCTGCGCCAAGGCAGTCAGCTGGTCATGGGCAACCGCTTTAAGGGCGGCATTGCGCCGGGAGCCATGCCTAGGTTGCACCGCTATTTGGGCAATCCGGTTCTCTCCGGCATCGGGCGGTTGTTTTTTCGCGTGCCCATCGGCGACTTTCACTGCGGCCTGCGCGGATTTGACCGGCAGGCCATCCAAGACCTGGACCTGAATACCACGGGTATGGAATTCGCCAGTGAGATGGTGGTTAAGGCGAGTTTAAAGGGGCTGACGATCAGCGAGGTCCCCACCACCCTGGCGCCCGATGGGCGGAGCCGGCCGCCACATTTGCGCTCTTGGCGGGACGGCTGGCGTCACCTGCGTTTTTTGCTGCTGTTCAGCCCCCGCTGGCTGTTTTTGTATCCGGGCCTGACGCTCATGGCGGTGGGCTTGACCTCCATGATCTTTCTGCTCATGGGGCCGCAATCGATCGCCGGCCTGACCTTGGATGTGAATACCCTGGTCTACTGCGCCGCCGCCTTGATCTGCGGCTATCAGGCCGTGGCCTTTGCGGTCTTCGCCAAGGTCTATGCCATCAATGCGGGCCTCTTGCCCTATGACCGGCGGCTTGCCGTGGTGAGCGATCTGTTTTCCATGGAGGTGGGGCTCTTGATCGGCCTGGCCTTGATCTTGGCTGGCTTCATTGCCACGGGATTTGCCCTGCAGGCCTGGGGTGCCGGCGCTTTTGGCGATCTGGACCCGGTGGTGTCCCTGCGGATCGTGGTGCCCGCCGTGACCGCCTTGGTGCTGGGTGGCCAAACCCTCTTCGCCAGCTTTTTCCTCAGCGTTTTGTCCCTGCGCACCCGCGGCAACTGAGATTGGCCGGGGTGTTTGTACCGGGCCCGGAGCGGTCCGGCGGGGCCGGATAACGCCAAGTTAACAATATGGTGAGATTCTGGGGCCACCCCGTTGGGGGAGGCCTCTAATCGAGCGGAATGCCATGAAACCCACAACCTACCTTTTGTTCGCCTTGAGTTTCCTGCTGGCCCTTGACGTGGCGGCGCCGGCCCATGCCTACCTTGATCCGGGGACCGGTGCCATGTTCCTGCAGATCATCTTGGGCGGGGTGGCCGGCGCGGTGGTGGTTTGCCGCCTCTACTGGCAGCGCTTCAAGGCCCTGTTCGGCCGCTCGGGCGCGCTGAAAGGGCCCGCGGAAGACTAGGCCGAGCGAGCGCTCTTCCCAGTAAACCAGCTTCCAAACAAATCAGGGCCATGGCGCGGCAAAATCCGAATCCCCGCTTGGAAAAGCTCGGCCTGGCGCTCACCCCGGTCTTTGCCTTGACGGCCGGGCTGGTGGTTTATCTGGGCCACCACCACTATGCCTTGACGGAGCCGGAAGCCCTTATGGCCTTGGCGGGGATGGCGGCCATTGGCTTGGTGCTCGGCGGCATTCTGTGTTCCTTGCGGTCCCCCATCGTGGCGGGCGTTTTCTTCGCGGTCATGGTGATCGGGACCTTGGACCTGCACTATCAGTTCATCGGCAAGCTGCACTTTTGGATCCTCGGTGGCGGGCTAAGCCTGACGGCCTTGGCCTTGGTGCTAAGCCTGCGGGGCTACCTGGGCACGATCGGCGGCGTCAGTTTCGGCACCATGCTGCTGTCGAGCCTTTTGATCGGCGGCAGCAGCGCGGCGGTTCTTCAGGGGCAAAGCCCAGCTAAAAACACCGATCCCGTGCCGACTTCTTCGGCGGCTGACTTGCCGGTGGTGGTGCATCTCGTCTTGGATGGCTTTGTCGGCTTGGAGGGGCTGCCGGAAGATGTCTACGGCGCGTCGGAATTGAAGAACAGCCTCACGGCATTTTTTCACGGCGAGGGATTTCGCACCCATGACAGGGCCTATAGCCAATACTTCCTGACCCACAATTCCCTGGCCAATCTCTTCAACAACGAGTCAAGCGACAGGGACCGGCGACACCTGCGGACCGAGGGGCGCACATGGGTCCTGGCCCAAAACCGCTATTTCCGCCGGTTGGCGGCCCAGGGTTACCAAATTCGCGTGCTGCAAACCGACCACATGGATTTTTGCCGGTCAGAAGCGGTTTCGGTGGCCTCGTGCGACGCCGTGCCGGCCTTCAGCTTGGCGAGCCTGAAGGACCTGCCCTTGTCGGCGACGCAAAAAGCCAAGCAGATCCTGGGCAGTTTTTTGACACGTACGGCTCTTTATCACATCGCCATCAACGGGTACGGCACCGTGCGGCAAGGCGCCCAACGCAGCGGACTGGATGTGCTGCCGACGTGGCCGGTCAGCCATTTTGA
>JANQKX010000575.1 GCA_028280915.1 Kiloniellaceae bacterium | reverse complement strand
GAGGCCGGCCTGCCCGGCCTGTCCGCATGGAACCGGGTGCGGGATTATCGCAGCCAGCAGCTGGAAAAAATGGTCAATGTGGAGATCTACCGGGAGAGCGCGCTCACCGCCAGCGACGTGCTGGATGTGGGCGCGGACCATGTGGTCCTGGCGACCGGCAGCCGTTGGCGCCGGGACGGTGTAGGTGCCTATGGCGAGATGCCGGTGAAAACCTCGCCCGCGGCGCGGGTCCTGACTCCGGATGATGTTTTTGCCGGGGCGGAGATCGCCGGCCCCGTGGTGATCTATGACGACGATCACTATTTCATGGCCGGTGCCTTGGCGGAGCGTTTCGTGACGGCGGGGTATGCTGTCACCTATATAACCACGGAAAGCAAAGCCTGCGCCTGGACCGTGATGACCGACGAGCAGGACTTCATCCAGCGGCGGCTCTTGGAGCTGGGGGTGGACCTGGTGTTCGGTCAAAGCTTGAGCGAGATCGGTGTCGGAGAGATCGTCACTCGCTGCCTGTACAGCGGGCAGCCGCGGCGGCAGGACTGTACCAACTTGATTTTGGTGACCGGGCGCTTGCCCGAACGCGGCCTCTATGATGATCTGATGGGGCGGGCGGATCATTGGGCCGATGGGGGGCTGAAGTCTGTGAGCCGGATCGGGGACTGTTTGGTGCCGTCGTCCATCGCGGACGCGGTTTATGCCGGGCATCGTTATGCCCGCGGACTGGATGATCCGGACGGGGAGCGGAGTCTCCGGCGCGAGCGTCCGCCCGCATTCTGAGGCGGTTTGTCCTTTCGTTGTTTGTTTTTTGCGGAGTAACGGCCATGGCCAGAGAGAGCAGACGCCGGCGGGGCAGCCGGGAAAAGCGCAGTCAGCAGGATTTTGTGCAGGTGCCCTGGCGCCAGCCGCGCCGCCCCTATCAGCCCCTGGAGGTGATCTCCGGTGATCAGGTGGCGGCCATTCACAATACCGCCCTAACCATCCTGGAAGAGATCGGTATGCGGGTGCTGGAGCCCGAGACCCGGGCTCTCTTTGCTCAAGCGGGCGCCCAAGTGGACGAGGCCGAGATGCAGGTGCGCTTCGACCGGGCCATGATCATGGAGCTGGTGGCCAAGGCGCCTGAACGCTTTACCCTGGCCGCGCGCAACCCGGCGCGGAACCTGGAGGTGGGCGGGCCGGACCTGCTGTTTTCCTCCGTCGGCGGGCCGGCCTATGTTTGCGATTTGGATCAGGGCCGGCGGGCCGGCACCTATGCCGAGATGTGCGATTTCATCAAGGTGGTGCAATCCCTCAACGTGCTGCACCAGGAAGGCGGCGGCCCCTTTGAGCCCCTGGACCTGCCGGCCGAAACCCGGCACCTGGACATGTACTACGCGTCCATTTCCCTAACCGACAAAAACTGGCAGCCCAACGGGCTGGGCCGGGAGCGGGCCATGGACGCCCTGGAAATGGCGGCCATCGCCATGGGCACGGACCTGGAAGGCCTCAAGGACCAAACGGTTTTCACCTGCGTGATCAATACCAATTCGCCCCTGCAGTTGGATGTGCCCATGGCCCAGGGCCTGCGCGCCATGGCGAGCCACGGCCAGGCGGTCATCATCACGCCCTTTACCCTGGCCGGGGCCATGTCGCCGGTCACCATCGCCGGGGCCCTGGCGCAACAGCACGCGGAGGCCTTGGCGGGTATCTCTTTATGCCAGATCATTCGGCCCGGCGTGCCGGTGCTCTATGGCGGCTTTACCTCCAACGTGGATATGAAAACCGGCTCGCCCGCCTTTGGCACGCCCGAATATACCCAAGCGGCGCAGGCCTCCGGACAACTGGCACGCCATATTGGTGTCCCCTTTCGCTCGAGCAACGTTACCGCCGCCAACGACGTGGACGCCCAAGCGGCCTATGAAAGCGGCATGGCCCTTTGGGGGGCCATGATGGGCGGCGTGCATCTGCTGAACCACGCGGCCGGCTGGCTCGGCGGGGGGCTGACGGCGTCGTTTGAAAAGCTGATCATCGATGCCGAGATGCTGCAGATGATGGCGGCATATTTCAAACCCATGGAGGTCACCGAGGCATCGCTGGCACTCAGCGCGGTCCGGGAAGTGGGGCCGGCGGGGCACTATTTCGGCACGGCCCATACCTTGGAGCGCTATGAGTCGGCTTTTTATGCCCCTCTCCTGTCCAATTGGGACAACTACGACACCTGGCGGGACAACGGCCGCGTGACGGCGGGGCCCCGGGCCAACCAGATTTGGAAAACCATGGTGGCGGCCTACGAACCGCCGGCCTTGGACCCGGCCATCGATGAGGCCCTCAAGGATTACATGGCCCGGCGCAAGCCGGCGCTGGCCGGCATGCTGTTGGATTGACCCAGCCCGAATTTCCGTTGGTTCTTTAGTCCGTCACCCGCATGGCGGGCGCGATCGGTCCCAAATCGGATTCCAGCAGCGCAATGCAGACGTCACGGGCTTGTTTTGGGGTCAAGCTGCCCGGGTCGATGCACCATTGCAGCCAAAGTCCGTCGAACAAGGCGATGAGCTTGAGCGCCATTTGACCTCCGTCCACCTGGACGCCGCGCCTGCCGGCAACCTGGGTGATGGCCTTGGCGAGGCTGTTGCGGAAGCTCAAGTAGCGGTCCTGCTGCAGAGCCTTCAGCTCCGAATTGGACGGCAACTCGCCCCAGAGGCTCAGCCACGCGCGCAGGGTGCGCTGATCGAAGGCTTCCGCATCGCAACAGGCATCGACCAAACTCGCCAGATGCTGTTCCGGCGTGCCCACCGGATCGTCCAGCACCTCATAGGTGGCCTTGGCCAGGTACTCGGTCATGGCCTTGTAGACTTCAACCAGTAAGTCGTCTTTGGATTTAAAGTAATGATTGATCAGGCCCCGGGCTACGCCGGCTTCCTTGCAGATGCGGTCGATGGTAAAGGCGGAAAGCCCGCCTTCGCCCAAGCAGCGAATGGTCGCTTCAATCAGAAGTCGGCGACGCACCTCGGGCTTTTCGCGGGAGCTCCGCGTCCGACCCGGGATTTGGTCTTTGTCAGCTTTGGCCAAAAAGGATACTCGAATAGAAACAGAATTCGAACTTAGCTCATCTAACCGCTAAGAGCCAACCGGTTTTGCGTCCAGATAGTGCGGCTCGGGCCGGCGATACAAATCTTCGTAGTGGACCAGGACGGGTTCGCCCAAACGCACGGGCCGGCCGCCTTTGAAGGCCCACTCGCCCCGATCGCAATCCTCGGCGCGCACGTAGCTGTTGAGATACACCAAGCGGCTGTCGGCACCGTCAAAGTTGGGACCCGAGCCGTGGATCGTGTAAAGGTTCCAAAAGGCAAAGTCCCCTGGCGCCAATTCCAGAGTGACGATCTTGGCCGGGTCAAGGCCCAGGCCCTCCAGATCCCGATCGGTCAGGGCACTTTCCATGACCGGGCTGTCACCGGAGAATTTCAGCTCGGGCATGCGGTGGCTGCCGGGATAGACCCTGAGGGCGCCGTTGCCCTCGTGGTGGGGATCGATGGCGATGGCCGTTTGCATATAGCACGTGCGGGTGTTGCGGTAGGCTTCCCGGGGCCGGCGGAAACGGATGTCCTGATGATAGCAAAAATCCGCCTGGGCCGCGCCCGGCGGCTTCCAGTGGATCTGGTTGATGATCTGCTTGAGGTTGTTGCCCAGCAAAGGCTCCAGGATATCCAGGATGCGCGGATCCCGGCGGCAGCGCTCCAGTACCGGGTTGTCATAGGCCGCCCATTGGGCCATGCGCACCACCTTGCCCAGATTGGCGTCCTGGGCGATGCGATAGTGCAGGTTTTTGTGACGAAAGCTCGCGGGATGCTGATCGGCTTGGTGGTGCACCCAATCACAAGCGGCGCGCAGGCTGGCCACTTCGCTGGCGCTGAACACACCGGGGATGATGGCATAGCCCAATTCCAGATACTGGGCGATATGGTCCCGAAGGCGCAAGGGGGGCTGCAGGCCCTGGTTGGACGCCGATATACGGGTGCTTCCGGATGCGCTACCTGGCATGGCCCATCTCTCCTGACGTTAGGCCTAAGGTTACCTTCGGTCCTTCCTGGACCAAAAAAGCGACCGCCCCATGACGACCTCTCGGCCGTTACCGGATGCTTGCCCGTCCAATCAAGTCGGAAGGGCGCGCGGCCAGACGGGGCTGCTTTGTCTTAAAGGCCTGATCTTTATGGTTAAAGTCAAGAAAATTATACAGTAAATTAACGTTAATTTGACGCAAATTGAGTCTATTCGACCCCCGTGCTAGGGACCGCGGCCGCTATGTGCAGGGCAATCTATTTCGACGTTTCAGGGGTTTGCGCGACCGCCCAAAAGGCAGCGGCCGGCCCCGTCGCCCGGGCCGGCCGCAAAAAAAACAGGCCGCAAAAAACAGAAGCAAAAACTACTTGCGCGCCAAGGCCGCGGCGGCGTCGTCCAGGCTGGCGGACAGGCGTTTCACCAATTCGTCGATTTCCGCCTTGCTGATGATCAAGGGCGGGGAGAGCACCATGGAATCTCCCACGGGCCGGGCCACCAGGTTGTTTTTCATGCAGGCATCCCGGCACAGGCCGCCGGCTTCCCCTTCCTTTTCGAAAGCAGCGCGGGTGGCCTTGTCGGCGGTCAGTTGAATACCGGCCACCAGTCCCATGCCGCGGACCTCGCCCACGATGGGGTGATCGTTGAGTTCGGCCAGGCGGCCCTGCAGATAGGGGCCGGTTTCGTCGCGGACCTTCTCCACCAGGCCTTCCTGTTCGATGATCTGGATGTTTTTGAGGCCGACGGCGCAGCTTACCGGGTGTCCCGAATAGGTAAAGCCGTGGGCGAATTCGCCGCCCTGTTCGCGCAAGACCTCGGCCACGCGGTCATGGACCATGGCCGCGGAGAGGGGCAGGTAGCCCGAGGTGAGGCCCTTGGCGACGGGCATGAAATCAGCGTCGATTTCGAAATAGTCGCTGGCGAACCAATGGCCCGTGCGGCCGAAACCGCAGATCACCTCGTCGGCCACCAGCAGCACGTCATGCTTGCGGCAGATCCGCTGGATTTCCGGCCAATAGGTCGCGGGCGGCACGATCACGCCGCCGGCCCCTTGGATCGGCTCGCCGATGAAGGCGGCCACCTTATGGGCGCCCAGTTCCTCAATGCGCTCTTCCAGGGCGCGGGCCGCCGCCAGGCCGAAGTCCTCCGGCGAGAGATCGCCGCCTTCCCGATACCAATAGGGCTGCTGAATGTGCTCGAAGCCGGGCAGGGGTAGGTCGTCCACCTCGTGCATGTACTTCATGCCGCCCAGGCTGGCCGAAACGGCCGTACTGCCGTGATAGGCGTTGGTCCGGCTGATGATGGTCTTTTTCTCGGGCTGGCCCTTCAGATTCCAATAGCGCCGGATCATGCGCACGATGGAATCATTGGCCTCCGAGCCGGAATTGGCGAAAAAGGTGTGGTTTAGGCCGGCGGGTGTGAGGCTGGCCAGTTTCTCCGACAGCTCGATGGGCGGCGGCGTGGCGGTCTTGAAGAAGGTGTTGTAGTAGGGCAGTTCCACCATCTGCTCGTAGGCGGTCCGGGCCAGGTCCTCGCGGCCATAGCCCACGTTCACGCACCACAGGCCGGCCATGCCGTCCAGGATGCGCTCCCCCTCGGAATCGATGAGCCAGACGCCCTGGGCCTTGGTGATGATGCGGCTGCCGCCGGTTTCGGCCAGGCCGCGCTGATCGGTGAAGGGGTGCAGATGGTGGTCCAGGTCGGCCTTGCGCCAGGCCATGGTGGCGTTGTGGGTGCTGGAGATGTTCATTTCAGGTTCCTCGGATCGTATGGTATCTGCGGCGCCGCTGGCGCCGGGGGATGGGTGCGGCAACCGGGCAGGGCCAAGGGATAGCGCCTGTGCATCCGGTTTCCGGTCCGGCGATCCGAGGCCTAGGGGTTGAAATTGATGCGGGCGCAGAGCACCAAGAGCTCGTCCAAGAGGCAGATGGACGAGCGGCACACACGGGCCCCCGCAGCCCGCCGGGCGGGGGCCGAAAGCCTTGGTTCGAGCTGGGGGACGAGGTTCATCACGGCGCTAACCTATCATAGAGGCCCACCCCTTTGCCAGTGCCTTTACTCTTAACCTTCGGCAACTAAACATTCAGCAAGAGGTGTTCCCGCTCCCAGGATGAGATGACCTGCTGGTAGTGGTTGAGCTCCGCCTCCTTCACCACGGTGACCGCGTCGATGAAGTTCTCCGGGAAGACCTTTTTGAGGGCCCGGGTGCTGTTGAAGCGGTCGATGGCATCGTAGAGGGTGCGGGGCAGGGTATGGGCCAGGCGATAGGCGCTGCCCTCGATGGCCGCCCGCGGTGTCAGCTTTTCCATCATGCCCAAAAAGCCGCAGGCCAGGGACCCGGCCATGGCCAGGTAAGGGTTGGCATCGGCGCCGGCCAAGCGGTTTTCCACCCGCCGGGCGTTGGGGTCCGAATGGGGCACCCGGAGCCCCACGGTGCGGTTGTCGTAGCCCCAATGGGTATTGATGGGGGCGTCCGAGTCGGGCACCAGGCGGCGGTATGAGTTCACGTTCGGGGCCAAAAGGGGCATGACCGTGGGCAAGTACTTCTGCAGTCCGGCGATATGGGACTGAAACAGGGCGGTATCGCCGCCGTTCTTGCGCGCGAAGAGATTCTTGCCCGTCTTGGTGCTCAGCAGGCTCTGGTGAATGTGCATGGAGCTGCCCGGCTCGTTTTGCATGGGTTTGGCCATGAAGGTGGCATAGACCTGGTGCCGCAGGCCCGCCTCGCGCACCGTGCGCTTGAACAAAAAGGCCTGGTCGGCCAGCAACAGGGGGTCGCCGTGGTTGAAGTTCATCTCCATCTGGGCGGCGCCGCCCTCGTGGGTCAGGGTGT
>JANQKX010000567.1 GCA_028280915.1 Kiloniellaceae bacterium | reverse complement strand
GATCTGGCGCAGATCGCTTCGGTTTTCCAGGTCGGCGGGGCCTGCCTTCTCCGCCTGCTTAAAGGCTTCCGCGGGGAACTCGTGGGGCAGATCGAATTCGTGAATGGCGATCAGGCTGACCGACTTGAGGCCGTCCACCGCGCCCAGACGCTCGACGACCCGCGCGGCGCGCAGGCCCAAGCGGGGGCCGCGTTGGCCGGGCAGCACCTCGGCCAGAACCAGCTCGCCGGCTTCCGCGCCGCCGGCGTGGTCCCGGCCCAGCAGGAAGTCTTTCTTGGCTTTTTTGTCGATGGGCTTCAGGCGCCCCTGGCCGTCCTCGCCGGGCTGATAGATGCCCAGGACCCGGGCGGGCGCGCTGGTGAGCTTTCGAATGGTTTTGGCCTCGTAGACCGTTTTGCCGATCTTTTTGAGGCGGGCCAGCACCCGGTCGCCGGGTGTCAGCTGGGTGAGGCGGGGCTGCTCGGAGGTGAGGTAGATGGTGGGCAGGGGCGCCTCGCTGGACCATTGCGCGGGCCGGGCCAGCAGTTCGCCGTCCTCGTCCAGATCGCTGACCTGGATCACCATGACCGGCGGCAAATGACTGGGGTCGACAAAGGCCGCTTTTTGCCCCATGTCCAGGCGGCCCTCTTCCTTCAACTCCTTGAGGGTGGCCTTGAGGCGGATGCGGTCGTTGCCCTTGATCTGAAAGGCGCGGGCGATTTCCCTCTTACCCACCTTGGCCGTGCTGCCCCGGACAAAGTCGATGATCTGATCTTTGCTGGGAAAAGCCGGCGGTCCGTCCTTTTCCGGTTTTTTTGTGCCTTTGGCCACGTCAGTTACTGCCCACGGCCGTCACGCCGTCAGGACGCGACGGAGGAGGGGTCGGCGGTCACCTTTTTTGCCGGGGACTTGCTCTTGGCGGTGGTTTTCTTCTTTGCACCAGCCTTGCTGGCCGTTGCTTTTTTGCCGGGCTTCTTCGCGGTACTGGCTTTTTTGCCCTTGCTCGCGCTCGCCGTTTTTTTCGTACCCTGCGTCTTTGCCGCCTTCTTGGCGGCTTGCGCGGTCAGCAATTCCAGCGCTTGGTCCAGGGTGACGGATTCAGGGTCCACTTCCGCCGGGATGGAGGCATAGAGCTTGCCATGCCGCACGTAGGGGCCGAAGCGGCCCTTGCCTTGGGAGACCACCTTGCCGTCCTCGGGGTGTTCGCCCAAACGGCGGCTGGCCGAGGCCTTGCGTTGCGGCGCCTCGGCGATCACGGTCACGGCCCGGTTGAGCCCGATGGTCAACACGTCGTCGTCCGGGCCCAGGGTGTGATAGCTGGTGCCGTTTTTCAGATAGGGCCCATAGCGGCCGATGCCCGCGGCGATGACCTGGCCGGTTTCCGGGTGCTTGCCCACTTCCCGGGGCAGGGCCAGCAGGGCCAAGGCGCGGCTGAGATCGATGTCGCTGGCCGGCATGTTCTTGGGCAGGGAGGCCCGCTGGGGCTTGGTTTTGCCTTCCGGTTCGCCGAGTTGAACGTAGACCCCGTAGGGGCCCTTGCGCAGGGTGACCGCCTTGCCGCTGTCCGGGTCTTGGCCCAGCTCGCGGGGCGAGCTCAGATCGGCATCGTCGTCTCCATTGGGGTCGGGCACGGCCAGGGTGCGGGTATAGCGGCAGTCGGGATAGTTGGAGCAGCCCACGAAACCACCGGTGCGGCCCAGCTTCAAACCCAGGCGGCCCACCTTGCAAGCAGGGCATTGGCGGGGGTCTGCGTCGGGCTGGTTGGGATTGGGCGGGAAAAAATGCGGGCCCAGGTCCTCGTCCAGGGCATCCACCACCGCGGTGATCGACAGCTCGCTGGCACCGGAAATGGCCTGGCTGAAGGCGGTCCAGAAATCCTGCAGCACCGCCTTCCAGGCAATACGGCCGCCGGAGATGTCGTCCAGTTGGCCTTCCAGATTGGCGGTGAAATCGTATTCCACGTAGGTGCGGAAGAAGTTGGACAGGAAAGCGGTGACCACCCGGCCCCGGTCCTCGGGCACGAAGCGGCGCTGTTCCAGCCGCACGTAGTCCCGGTCCTGCAGGACTTGCAGGATCGAGGCGTAGGTGGAGGGCCGGCCGATGCCCAGTTCCTCCATCTTCTTGACCAGGCTGGCTTCCGTATAGCGCGGCGGCGGCTGGGTGAAATGCTGCTCGGGCGTGACCGAGGTGCGGGTGGTCTGGTCGCCCTGGTCCAGCTTGGGCAGGCGCCGGTCCTGCCCCTCGGCGCCGTTACCGTCGTCGGCGGATTCCTGATAGAGGGCGAGAAATCCTTCAAAGGTGAGGATGGAGCCTGTGGCCCGCAGGCGAGCCTTGCCGCCGTCCACGTCGATGTCCACGCTGACCTGGTCGAAGCGCGCCGATTCCATCTGGCTCGCAATCATGCGCTTCCAGATCAGGTCATAGAGTTTCAACTCGTCCGTATTGAGCACGCCGGCGAGGGACTTGGGATGACGTGCCACGTCGGTGGGGCGGATGGCCTCGTGGGCTTCCTGGGCGTTTTTGGCCTTGGATTTGTAAAGGCGGGGACCCGAGGGCAGGTAAGGATCACCGTAGCGCTGGACGATTTCGGCGCGGGTGGCGTTGATGGCCTCGTTGGACACCTGCACCCCGTCGGTTCGCATGTAGGTGATCAGGCCCACGGTTTCGCCGCCCAGGTCCACACCTTCATAGAGCTTTTGCGCCGTGCGCATGGTGCGGGTGGCACCGAAGCCCAGCTTGCGCGAGGCCTCTTGCTGCAGGGTGGAGGTGGTAAAGGGCGGATAGGGGTTGCGGCGGGTTTGCTTGCGCTCGACCTTGTCGACCTGAAACCGGCCGGCCTGTTCCAAACGGCTGACGGCGCCCCGGGCCGCCGCTTCGCTGCCCAGGTCGAACTTGCCTAGTTTTTCCCCATCCAGGTGGGTCAGGCGGGCGGAAAAGGGATGGCCCGCCGGGGTGGCGAGCCCCACGTCGATGGTCCAGTATTCCCGCGGCTGGAAGATCTCGATCTCGGCTTCCCGCTCGCAGATCAGGCGCAGGGCCACCGATTGCACCCGCCCGGCCGAGCGGCTGCCCTTTAGTTTGCGCCAGAGCACCGGCGACAGGGTAAAGCCCACCAGATAGTCCAGGGCGCGCCGGGCCAGGTAGGCCTCGATCAGTTCCTGGTTCAGGTCCCGCGGGTTTTCGAAGGCGGCCAGCACGGCGCTTTTGGTGATCTCGTTGAAGACCACCCGCTTGACGGCCACGTCGCCCAGGGACTTACGCCGCTTCAACTCCTCGATGATGTGCCAGGAGATGGCCTCGCCCTCCCGGTCCGGGTCGGTGGCGAGAAAAAGCCGGTCGCTGTCCTTGACCGCGCCCAGGATCTCTTTCAGGTGCTTTTCCGAACGGGAATCCACCTGCCAGCTCATGGAAAAATCATCGTCGGGGCGGACCGAGCCGTCTTTTGGCGGCAGGTCGCGCACGTGCCCATAGCTGGCGATCACCTTATAATCGCTGCCCAGGTAACGATTGATGGTTTTGGCTTTAGCGGGCGATTCGACAATAACCGTGTTCATGATGCTTCGATATAGACAAGCCGTGGTTCAAAAAAACACCCCTCTGTGACAAACCCGACACAGAGACGCAAATCGTCGGAATTCCGTGCAAAAAGCGCTCAATCAGAGTCGTCGCTACCCTCAAAATCCAACGCCACGCGATTGCCTGCGTGACGTTTGATGCGCCCTGCCAGCTCCAGTTCCAACAAAATGGTGCTGACGATTGCGGGAGACAATTGGCATTGCCGGATCAATTCGTCAACCGGAACCGCGCTCGGACTTAACAGTTCCTCGAGTAAGCGGCGCCCCGCGGCCAGTTCCGATTCGGGTGGAACGTCCATTCTGCCCGCTCGGAATCGGCTGGTATCGTCCTCGCCAAAGGGCTTGATTCGGGTGCTGGCCAAGGCCTCCACAATATCCTCGACCCCTTCCACCAAAACAGCGCCTTGACGGATCAATTGGTTGCAGCCCTTGGCGCGGGGGTCCAGGGGCGAGCCGGGCACGGCGAAAACATCGCGGCCTTGCTCGCCGGCCAGGCGCGCCGTGATCAAGGAACCGGAGCGGGGGGCGGCCTCCACCACCACGACTCCGAGGGAAAGGCCGGAGATGATGCGGTTGCGCCGGGGGAAATGGCGGGCTTGGGGCCGGGTGCCGGGCGGCATCTCCGATATCACCAGGCCGGCGGCCACGATATTCTCGTAGAGCGCTTGGTTTTCCGCCGGGTAGACCACGTCCAGGCCGCCCGCCACGACCGCCGCCGTTGCCTTTTCCATGGCGCCTTGGTGGGCCGCCGTATCGATTCCCCGGGCCATGCCGGAGACCACGAGGAAACTGTGCTCTACCAGCCCGGCGGCCAATGTTCTGGCAAACTTGCGGCCGTTGCCCGAGGCGTTGCGGGCGCCGACGATGGCCACCGCCGGTTTTTGCAAAAGGTGGCCATGGCCCAGGTAGGAAATCAGCGGCGGCGATTCCTCTAGGGCGGCCAAGCCAGCCGGGAATCCCGGTTCACAGCAGGCGATGAGATGGCCGCCCAGAGCGTCCAAGGCCTCTATTTCCCGCTCCGCCGTTGCCTTGGGGCACACCCGCAAGGGGCGCTTGCGGCCGCCCCGCTTGGCCAGCTCGGGCAGGGCGGCCAGGGCGTCCGCGGCGCTGCCGTAGGTGCGCAGCAGCTGGCGAAAGGCGATGGGGCCCACATTGTCCGACCGGTAGAGGCGCAGCCAGTCCAGCCGTTGCGCCGCGCTCAAGGTCCGCTGTTCCTGATCCATCATGGCGCTACCCTGAGTGGGCCGCCGGAAACGGTCAAGAGACATGGCACAAAAAATTTGTTTCTTTTGCCGATTGACAATCGAAGCGGGCAGGGCGCAGGTCGCCACTCAGTCGGATTTTTGCCCGATCTTGCTTTCCTGGCCGGCGAGCAGGCGGCGGATGTTGGCGTGGTGGCGCAGCCACACCAGCGCGGCGATGATGGCCGTCATTTCAACCAGTTGCAGGTTGCCGGTGAGAAACCACGCGAAGACCGGCGCCGACGCCGTCGCGGCCAGGGAGGAGACGGAGGAATAGCGGAACAAGGCGGCCACCACCAGCCAGGCGCCGCAACAGGCCAGGCCCATGAAAAAGTTCAAGCCCAGGAAGACGCCCAAGGCGGTAGCCACGCCCTTGCCCCCCTTGAAGCGCAGCCAAATGGGGAAGTTGTGGCCCAGAACCGCGCCCAGAGCGGCGATCAGGGCCATATCCGGCCCCCAAAGCCCGGCCACGAACACGGCCAGATAGCCCTTGCCCCCGTCCAGCAGCAGGGTGGCCGCGGCGATGTCCTTGCGCCCGGTGCGCAGCACGTTGGTCGCGCCGATGTTGCCCGACCCGATGCTGCGAATATCCCCCAGGCCGACCATCTTGGTCAGCATGAGGCCGAAGGGAATCGAGCCGATCAGGTAACCCCAGACTAAGGCCGCGGCGTAGAAGGGGCCGGAGTATTCCCATGAGATGGGGTCAGGCATGAGGGGGCCTCATGCCGCCGCCAACTGAAAAATACGGCGACCGTCCACGACGGTGCGCAGGACCCGGCCCTGGATTTGGGTATTTTCGAAAGGTGAGTTTTTCGATTTGCTGAGGAAACTCTCCGGGTCGATGGTCCAGGAGAGGTCCGGATCGAAGAGGATGAGATCGGCGGCCGCGCCCTTGGCCAGGCGGCCCGACGGCAGGCCGAGGATCTTCGCCGGTGCCCAGCTGAGCACCCGCAGCACGTCCAGCAGGCCCATGCGGTCCTGGTGATAAAGGGAAAGGGTCAAGGGCAGCAGGGTTTCCAGACCCACAATGCCCGGGTCGGCGGCGGCAAAGGGCAGGCGCTTTGATTCCTGGTCGTGGGGGGCATGATCGCTGGCGACGGCATCGATGGTGCCGTCCACCAATCCGGCGATCAGGGCCTGACTGTCCTCGCGGCGGCGCAGGGGCGGCGATACCTTCGCGAAGGTGCGGTAGTGGCCCACCGCCTGCTCATCGAGCATGAAGTAGTGGGGCGCGGTATCGCAGGTCACGGCCAGGCCCCGTTTCTTGGCGGCGCGGATCAGCTCGACGGATTCGCCGGTGGAGATCAGGGCGGCGTGGTAGCGGCCGCCGGTCATTTCCGCCAGGCGCAGGTCCCGCTGCAGCATGATGGCCTCCGCCGCCGCCGGGATGCCGGCCAGGCCCAGACGGGTGGCCAGTTCGCCGCCGTTCATCACGCCGTTGGAAAGACTGGCTTCCTGCGGGTTTTGCACGATGACCTTTTGGAAGCTGCGGGCGTAGTCCAGGGCCCGCTTCATGACCTGGGCATTTTGCACCGCTTGGGTGCCGTCCGTGAAACCCACGGCGCCGTTTTCGCTCAGCAGGCCCATTTCGGTGATTTCCGCGCCGCCCAGGCCGCGGGTGATGGCGCCATAGGCGTAGACTTTAACCAGCTTGGCTTCCCGCGCCCGGCGGGCGATGAATTCGATACCGGCCACGTCGTCCAGGATCGGCGAAGTATTGGGCAGGCCGGCGAAAGTGGTGACACCGCCTGCGGCGGCGGCCTGGCCGGCGCTTTCGATGGTTTCCTTGTATTCCTCGCCGGGTTCGC
>JANQKX010000532.1 GCA_028280915.1 Kiloniellaceae bacterium | reverse complement strand
CGGCTTTGACCGGCCCACGGCCAATTCCATCGACTCCGTCTCCGATCGGGACTTTGCCCTGGAATACATGGCCGCCGGTAGCATCCTGGCCATGCACCTCTCGCGCATGTCCGAGGAGATCGTCATCTGGTGCGCCCAGGGCTTCGGCTTCATTTCCTTGACCGATGCCTTTACCACCGGCAGCTCCATCATGCCGCAGAAGAAAAACCCCGACGGGGCCGAGCTGGTGCGGGCCAAGGCGGGTCGGGTGATCGGTGCTTTGGTGAGCCTGCTGGTGGTGATGAAGGGTTTGCCCCTGGCCTTTTGCAAGGACATGCAAGAGGACAAGGAAGCCCTGTTCGACGCCGCCGATACCCTGGAGCTGATCGTCGCCGCCACCGACGGCATGGTCCGGGATCTGACCGCCAACGAGGACGCTCTAAAGGCCGCCACTGCCCATGGCTTTTTGACCGCCACCGACCTGGCCGACTGGCTGGTGCGGGTTTTGGGCTTGCCGTTCCGCGACGCCCACCACGTGACCGGCACCTTGGTGCGCATGGCGGAGGAAAAGGGCTTGGACCTGGCCGACTTGGAGTTGACCGACATGCAAAAGGTGGAGCCGCGCATCAGCGAAAGCATCTATGACGTGCTGAGCGTGGAAAACGCCGTGGCCAGCCGGCGCAGTTTCGGCGGCACCGCGCCCGAGCGGGTCCGCGAAGCGATCGCCGCCGCGCGGGAGCGTTTCTTATGAGGCGGCGGCACCAAACGGCCCTATGCGGGGCCCTGCTGGCCGCCCTCGTGGCCGTGGCGGCCTGCGGCAAGGCGGGCGATCCCTTTCCGCCGGAGGGGGAGCGCGGCCAGTACACCTATCCCAACCGATATCCGCCGCCCCAATCGGTGACGCCCAATTTCAAGGCGCCCCAGTTCAAAGAACCCGAGGAGCTGGAGGATACCTCTTTGTCGCCCAGTCCTTATGACCGCACCCGGTCGACGATTTTTTCATCCGAGTAGTCCATGAGCGCAACTCCCTTTGCCTATGACGGCGGCCGCCTGCACGCCGAATCCAGCGATCTGGCCGCCATCGCGGCGGAGGTCGGCACGCCCTTTTACTGCTATTCCAGCGCCGCCATCGAAACGGCCTATCGCAGCCTGGAATCCGCCCTGACCGGATTGCCGGCGAAGATCTTCTATGCGGTCAAGGCGAACGGTAATCAGGCGGTGATCCGGACCTTGGCACAGCTGGGCGCGGGCGCGGATATCGTGTCCGAGGGCGAGTTGCACCGGGCCTTGGCCGCCGGGGTGCCGCCGGACAAGATCCTCTTCGCCGGGGTGGGCAAGAGCGACGGCGAAATCGTGTCGGCCCTCAGGGCGGACATCCTGCAGTTCAACGTGGAGTCCGAGCCGGAACTGCGGCGCTTGTCCCAGCTGGCCCAGGACATGGGCCGCACCGCCCGGGCGGGCCTGCGCATCAATCCGGACGTGGATGCCCTGACCCATGCCCACATTTCCACCGGCAAGGCGGACAATAAATTCGGCATCGACATCGCTTCGGCGCGGGAACTCGCCGGGCGGGCGGGAGACTTTCCCGGCGTCAAGCTGGAAGCCCTGGCGGTTCATATCGGCTCCCAATTGACCGATCTGTCGCCTTATCGGGACGCCTTTCGCCGCCTCTGCGATCTTTATGGGGCGCTGCGGGCCCAAGGGGTACCGCTGAAGCGCCTGGACCTGGGCGGCGGCCTGGGCATCACCTACCGCAACGAGACGCCGCCCGATCTGGGCGCCTATGCCGCCATCGTGCGGGAGGAAACCGCGGGCGTGGAGGCGGAGCTGGCCTTCGAGCCGGGCCGGTTTTTGGTCGGCAACGCAGGCGTGCTGGTCGCCCGCGTCATCTACGTGAAGGAAGCCCAGGGACGTCGTTTTGTCATCATCGACGCCGCCATGAACGACCTGGTGCGGCCCATGCTCTATGACGCCTGGCACGACGTGATTCCGGTGGATCAGGCTACCGATAACGCGCCTTGGTCGCCCGCCGATCTGGTGGGGCCGGTGTGCGAGACCACGGATACCTTTGCCCGGGACCGGGAGCTGCCGCCCCTCAAGGCCGGTGACCTCTTGGCCATTTGCTCCGCCGGGGCCTACGGCTCGGTCATGTCGTCCACCTACAACGGCCGCCTGCTCACGCCGGAGGTCATGGTGCGCGGGGGCAGCCACGCGGTGGTGCGGCCGCGGGGCAGTTTCGCCGATTTGATTGCCCAGGACCGCATTCCGGACTGGCTTTAGCCTCCCGCAATGGGCATGCTGTTGGAGTGTTGCGAGGGCAAATGAGGATATTGTGATTTGCCTTTGCCGCGCTTTGCGCCAACCATAACCGGGTGAGGCCGTTTTCCCGGAAGGCGGTTGCGCACAGGTAAAACGCGCGCGAGGACAGAAGAAAGGCGCCATCTAGGCCATGCCAAAGCCGCAGCAGGAACCGCGTTTGCGCGCCGTCGGGCAGACCAGGCTCAGCCCGCCGTTGAAAATCCGCCTGGGGTTCGCCTGGTTCTTTCTTGTCCTTGAAAAGCTGGCGCCGGCCCTGCTGCCCTTCCTGTGTGTCCTGGGCGTTTTTGCCGCGCTCGCCTTGCTGGATATCCTGCCCCGGCTGCCCGCTTGGCTGCATCTGTTTGTCTTGTGCCTCTTGCTGGTCGGGGCGGCGACCGCCCTCTGGCGCGGCTTGTGGCGGTTCCGGTTCCCCAGCCTGGAGGCGGCCAAGCGCCGGCTCGAAACCGACAGCGATGTGCGCCATCGGCCCTTGACCGGCTTGGATGACCAGGCGGCCACGGTGGCCGGTGACCGGGCCTCGGCGGAGCTGTGGCACAAACATCGCCAGAAGATGAAGGCCCAGTTGGCCAAGCTGCGTCTCAAGGCCCCGAAAAGCCATTTGGCGGCGGCCGATCCCTTTGCCGTGCGGGCGGCGGTCGCGCTGATCGTGTTCATCGCCGTTGCGGTCGGCTATCAGGACTGGCAGCCGCGCCTGGGCAAGGCCTTGGCGCCCAACTTCGCCTTTGCCCAGGAACGTCCCGAGCGCATGGACGTTTGGATCAATCCGCCGGCCTATACGGCCCTGCCGCCCCGTTTCTTGGATCCCCTGAAGCCGGAACCCCTCAAGGTGCCCGCGGGATCGGAGGTCCTGGCCCAGGTGCAAAGCAATAGCCAGCCGACCTTGCGGCTTGGCGAGACCGAGGTGCCTTTTGAGGCCTTGTCGGACCGGGCCTATCAGGTGCGCCATACCGTCACCGATGGCAGCCAGCTGACCATCGAACAAAACGGATCGGCCATGGCCACCTGGCCTTTGGAGATCATCGCCGACACGCCCCCGGTCATCGACTTTGGCGGCAAGCCCCAGGCGACGGAACGGCAGAGTCTTCGCATCGACTACGAAGCGGTGGACGACTATGGCGTGAGCGAAGTGCGTGCTGTCATTCGCCGGCTGGACGATCCCGAGGCGGAGCCGATCGAACTGGAGATCATTCTCAGCGGCGCCGACCGGGCGGAATTGACCGGGTCCAGCTATCACGACCTGACGCCCCATCCTTGGGCGGGCCTGGCGGTCGACATTCAATTGGTGGCCACGGACGCCATCGGCCAGGAGGGTGAAAGCCAGCGGGAGCGCACGGTGCTGCCCGAGCGGGAGTTCCGCCATCCCGTGGCCCGGGCCCTGGTGGAGTTGCGCAAGCAGCTGACCACGGACCCGAAAAACCGCCTGCCCGTGGTCCAGGAACTGGGTGCCTTGGTGCAGCGGCCCGAGACCTTTTTTCATGATACCACCGTGGCCCTGGCCCTCTACGTCATGAACCGGCGCCTGGTCCACGACGGCAGTGCCGGGGCCATCGACCAGGTCCAGGACCTCATGTGGGAAACCGCGTTGCGCATCGAGGAAGGAGAGTTGTCCCTGGCCGAGCGGGATCTGCGCGAGGCTCAGGAAGCCCTCATGGAAGCCCTGGCCAGGAACGCGGAGCAGGCAGAGATCGAACGCCTGATGGACCAATTGCAGACCGCCATGGACAATTTCCTCGAAGCGCTGACAGAGCAGTTGCGCGAGCAGATGGAAGCCGGCCAATCCCAAGATCAGCCGCCGCCCAATGCCCAGCAACTGCGCGCCCAAGACCTTCAGGACCTGCTCGACCGGGCCCGGGAACTGGCCAAGAGCGGTGCCATGGACGCGGCCCGGGAACTGTTGTCCCAGTTGCAAAACATCTTGGAAAACCTGCAGGTTCAGCCCTATGGCGAGGCCATGTCCGGGGAAATGCAAGACGCCAGCCGCATGATGCGCACCCTGGAGCGCATGCTGCAAGATCAAGAAGAACTGCTGGACCGCAGCTATCAGCGCTCGCAAGAGGCCAAGAAAAACCAGGGCGAGGCCACGCCCGACGAACAGGGCAACCAGTCGGATTCTCAATCCCAGGAAAAACTGCGCCAGGAACTGGGCGACCTGATGCGTGAGCTGGGCGAGATGCTGGGGGATATTCCGGGGCCCCTAGGGCGGGCCGAAGGGGAAATGCGGGACGCCCGCAACGCCTTGGAGCGCAACAAGCCCGGCCAGGCCGTACGGCCGCAAACCCGGTCCCTGGATCACATGCAGCAAGGCCTGCAGTCCATGGCCGATCGCTTCATGCAGATGTTCAGCGAGGGCCAGGACCAAGGCAGCGGCAACGTGGGCGCGCGGCCCGGCCAAGGTCAGGGCCCCGATCCCCTGGGCCGGCAATTGGGTCAAGGCAGCCGCGAAGCCATCGAAGGCGTGCAGATCCCCGAGGAAATGGAGCTGCAGCGGGCTCGGGAAATCCTCGAGGAACTGCGCCGGCGCCGCAATGAGCCCCAGCGGCCGCCGGTGGAACTGGACTATATCGACCGCCTGTTACGGCAGTTCTGATTTTTCCCCCGGCTCATTTTGCCTTTAAGCTGGAAACCCTCAGTGAAAAACCTGGTCGTCCCGCATGACCTTCTCGGCCACGTCGCACAGCTGCTTCAAGGTGAATGGCTTGGTGATCACCTCGCAGATCAATTCGTCCAGGTTATGGGCCCGTTGCCGCTCGGCGGAATAGCCGGTCATCATCAGGATCGGCAGGCCGGGAAAATCCCGCGCCACCTTAAGGGCAAGGCCGATGCCATCCAATCCGGGCATCACGATGTCAGTTACCAATAGGTCGTAGGTTTCTTGCGTGCCGTCCAGGGCCTCCAGCGCTTGCATACCGTCGTTCACCGCGGTGACCCGGTGGCCGCGATGGGTTAGCGCCCGGCTGACAAAACTTTGCACGGCCCGATCGTCTTCGGCCACCAAGATATGTGCCATTCCCGTCTCCAGTCTCCTCTGGCAAGGCAGCCGGCTTCCGCGCGCCTGTCCGGAACGCATGGCCGATGACCCGCCACCCGTCACGTTGTCCCCGCCCCGGCTCCCGACCGGCCGGCCAACGCACCTTGCCTTGCAACCGCCAGAATCTCACGGGCGCCATTAAGGAAGCGTTAAAACCCCTTAGCAAATTGCGAATCAAGATCGGTCTTAACGATTAGATTTAGCAAAAAACCAAACCTTAATAAGACAACTTCATAAAGATTTTTTAGGTAGAATTTACCTTTTGGATAGATTCAGCTTTCAGCCGGGCTATCCCTCTTCCTCGCCCTCGAAGACGATGGCCAGATTGGTGCCTTCTTGTGGCGGATTGCGGGTGAAGGTCTCGAAGGCCGTGCTGGCACCCGGTTCAAGCTCGCCGTTGGCGGTGGGAAAGGCCCAAACCACGAGTTCCTCTCCCTCCGCATTGGTGAGGCTGGCGCGCAGCTCCGGCACGGTTCGG
>JANQKX010000497.1 GCA_028280915.1 Kiloniellaceae bacterium | reverse complement strand
GTACCGCCGGGCGCGCCGGGGCATCGGCAATCTGCCGCAAGAGGCCTCCATCTTCCGCGGGCTTTCCGTGGAGCAGAACATTCGCGGCGTGCTCGAGGTGATCGAGCCGGTGCGCGAACGGCGGGAGGCCATGCTGGAAGACCTCTTGGCGGAGTTTTCCGTCACCCACCTGCGCCGCACCCCCGCGCTCGCGCTCTCCGGCGGTGAACGGCGCCGGGTGGAAATTGCCCGCGCGCTGGCCTCCCAGCCCAACTTCATCCTGCTGGACGAGCCGCTGGCCGGCATCGATCCCATCGCCGTCGGCGAAATCCGCGATTTGGTCTCCCATCTCAAGCACCGGGGCATCGGCGTGCTGATCACCGATCACAACGTGCGCGAGACCCTGGAGATCGTCGACCGGGCCTACATTATCCACGACGGCGTGGTGCTCATGGAGGGCACGCCGGAGGCTATCGTTTCCCACGAAGACGTGCGTCGCGTTTACCTGGGAGAAAGGTTTAGTCTTTAACAAAATAACCATAAAAACTGCCTAAAATTAACGATTATGCCTGCGTCGCAACGGTTAGAACTCAATCAAAGCCAAAGCCTGGTGATGACGCCGCAGCTGCAGCAGGCCATCAAGCTGCTTCAGCTGTCTCACCTGGAATTGGCGGACTATGTGAACCACGAGCTTGAGCAAAACCCCCTGCTCGAGCGCGACGACGGCAGCCAATTCGATGGGGAGGAGGCCAGAGGCGCGGGTGACGCCGGCGAGCCGAGCGCGGCCAGTGAGAGCGTTGCGGGGCAAGAGCCCGACGAACCGCCCGCCCTGCCCGACAGTTTGCACCAGAGCCAATCAGAGACCCTGCCCCATGGGGATGACGCGCCGCTCGATACGGACTACGAAAACGTCTTCAACCACGACGGCCCGAGCGAACACCATTTCGCGGCGGAGGATAACAGCGGCGCAACGGCACCAAACCGCGACAGCACCATGGGGGACTGGCAAAAGACACCCGCGGCGAGTTCCGCCGATCACGAATTCAGCCTGGAAAACCGCCTCAGCGACAGCAAGACCCTGAAGCAGCACCTTCTCGACCAACTACAGATCGCCGGCCGCGGCCCGGCGGACCAGCTCATCGGCTCGCACATCATCGACATGCTGGACGAAGCCGGTTACGTGGCGGGCGACCTGGAGGCGCTTGCCGGCCTCCTGGGCTGCGAAGCCGATCGCATCCATCAAACTCTGGCCCTGCTGCAGGAGTTTGATCCCACGGGGGTCTGTGCCCGGGATCTGCCGGAATGCCTGGCTTTACAGCTCAAGGAGCAGGACCGTTTTGACCCGGCCATGGCCTGTTTGGTGGGTAATCTGGACCTTTTGGCCGCACGGGAGCTGACCGCCCTGCGCAAGCAATGCGGCGTGGATGAAGAGGACTTCGCCGAAATGCTGGCCGAGTTGAAGGCGCTGGACCCCAAGCCCGGCCTGAGCTTCGAGGCCGGCGCCAGCGAACCCCTGGTGCCCGACATCTTGATGTGGGCGCGACCGGACGGCAACTGGGCCCTTGAACTCAACCCGGAAACCCTGCCCCGGGTCCTGGTCAACGAAACCTATTTCGCGGAAGTCAGCGCCAAAACCCGCGACAAACGGGACCGCGGCTATTTGCAGGAGCAGTACCAGTCGGCCAATTGGCTGATCAAGTCCCTGCACCAGCGCGCCACCACCATCCTGAAAGTGGCCAGCGAGATTGTCCGGCAACAGGATGCTTTTTTTCGCAAAGGCGTGCATCACCTGAAGCCCCTGACCCTGAAAAACATCGCCACCGAAATCGAGATGCACGAATCCACGGTCAGCCGTGTCACCGCCAATAAGTACATTGTCTCGCCCCGGGGCACCTTTGAATTGCGTTATTTTTTCACTGCCGCCATAGCGGGATTGAACGGCGAGGCCCATTCCGCCGAATCGGTGCGGCAGCGAATCAAGCTTTTGATCGATTCCGAGGCGCCCAAAAAAATCCTGTCGGACGACTCCATCGTGGAGATTCTGCGCGGCGACGGCGTGGATATCGCGCGCAGGACCGTCGCCAAATACCGCGAAGCCATGCGCATTCCCTCTTCGGTTCAACGGCGCAAGGAAAAACGTGCGGCGCTTTAAGTCTTTGAAAAAGATTGGACTATCGGAAAGGACACCATCACGAGATGGCAACAAATGGGCGAAAAATATTGCCGCGACGCCCTATTGACACCCCACAAAGCCACCTCTATCTTGCGCCGCTTCAAGGGTTACGGCTATGCTAGTAAAGCGGCCGCCCGCTAGTTCCTAGCAATAAGTAAGAGGCCCATGCAGCTATCCGTCAAAGGAAAGCAGCTCGACGTTGGTGACGCGCTGCGAACCCATATCGAAGACGTCCTGACCCGAATGCTGGATAAGTATTTCGGCGATGCCGTGGACGTGAACGTTACGATCACCAAAAACGCGCACCTCTACCGGGCGACCATTGCGGCTCATGTCCGGCGCCGGATTCACTTGGAAGCCCAAGGCGAGGCCGACGACGCCTATAAATGCTTCGACCAGGCCGCGGATCACTTATCGACGCGCCTGCGCCGGCACAAGCGGCGCCTGCATGAGCATCATAAAGATGCGGCGGCGGAGTTGGAATCCATCGTCGCGCAACAATATATTCTATCACCAGGGAACGATAGCGAGCTTGCTGACGACGAGCTCAAGAATGACGGGAGCCCCGCCGAGGGGCAAGGAGCCGACGATAAGCCTATTGTTATCGCCGAAATGGAAACCGATATCAAAACACTAACGGTTAGCGAAGCGGTTATGCACATGGATCTGGCCAACGCGCCCGCCATGATGTTCCGCAACAGCGCCCATGGCGGTTTGAACATGCTCTATCGTCGTCAGGACGGGAATATTGGCTGGATCGACCCCCGTGGGAACCGCAACGGTTGATCGGCCATTGAGTCAAGAGATCTACTATGGAAATTGCCGAGCTCATCTCCACTGCAGGCATTTTGCCCAATCTGCGCGTCACCAGTAAAAAACAAACCCTGCAGGAACTTGCCAAGAAGGCCGCAGAGATTACCGGCTTGCCCGAGCGGGCCATCTTCGAAGTGCTCATCGAGCGGGAACGCCTGGGCACCACCGGCGTGGGTCACGGCATCGCCATCCCCCACGGCAAACTGGCGGAGCTGGACAAGCTCCATGGCCTCTTTGCGCGCCTTGAGACTCCGATCGATTTCGATGCCATCGACGAGCAGCCGGTGGATCTGGTCTGCGTGCTCCTGGCCCCGGAAAAGGCCGGCGCCGACCATTTGAAGGCCCTGGCCCGGGTCTCGCGGCTGCTGCGCGACAAAAGCATCTGCGAGAAGCTGCGGGGCGCCGACAGCGCCGACGCGATTCACGCCCTCTTCACGGCCTTTTCCGCCAGCCACGCCGCTTGACGGCAAAGCCGGGCGGCTGCCTCTACCGCAATTTACTGAGCGTTACCCGCCGTTGACAGGCTGTCGCCGTCCTTGACCAATTCAAGCTCGGCCTGGGACAGGCCGGACGGCGCCTGGAGCGGGACGTGGCAGATGATCTTGGTGCCACCGTTGACCTCAGACTCCAGATCGATCCAGCCGCCGTGCAGCTCGATCAGGCTTTTCACCAGGGATAGGCCAAGCCCGGCGCCCGCCTGGCGGCCATGGCCCTTGCCCCGCTCGAACTGACCGAAGACCCGGGTGCGGTCTTCCTCGGCGATACCCACGCCCGTGTCGGCCACGGCAAACAGCATTTCCGTGCCGCTGCGTTCCGCCGAAAGGGTGATGCGCCCGCCGTCGGGGGTGAACTTCAAGGCATTGGAAAGCAGATTGAAAAGGGCCTGCTTCAAGCGCCGTTCGTCGGCCTGAACGAAGCCTACGTGGTCGTCGCACTCCAGCAGCAGGCTTTGCTCCCGGTTGTGAGCCCGCTCCCGCCCCAGGGCGTAGACCGCCTCCATCATGGCCTTTACGTCCACGGACTGCAGTTCGATGGGCAGATAGCCCGCTTCGATGGAGGCCAAGTCCAGGATATCGTTGATCAGGGTGATCAGGCGGTGGGACGATTCCACGATGGCGTGGCTGTATTCCATTTGACGCTCATTGAGGGTCCCGAAGAACTGGTTCTCCAGAATCTCGGCAAAGCCGATGATGGCGTTGAGCGGGGTGCGCAGCTCATAGGACACATTGGCGATGAACTCGGATTTCAGCCGGTCCGCGGTCTCCAGGGCCTCGTTGCGCTCCCGCAGGGCCCGCTCGACGCGAATGGAATCGGTCACGTCCACGAAGGTGTAGAGCACGGCCCCGTCGGGCAGGGGCACCTGGGCCCAGTCGATGACCGACCCGTCGCCCCGCTCCCGGCGCCCGCTGCGCTGCTGGGGCTCGGTGGTGGCCGCCACGGCGGTTTCCACATAGTCGGCCCAGGCGGCGTCTTCCATGTCAAAAAACGGCCGCGCCTGGGTCAGGACGTCGCGCACGTGGGGCTCGTTCTGCAGCTTGGCCTCGGTCAGGCCCCAGATACCCGCAAAGGCCGGGTTGAAGAGCTTCAGGCGCCCGTCCACGCCATAGACCGCCACGCCCTCGTAGAGCTTGTCCAAGGTCTCCTGCCGCACCTCGATCAGGGTGTTGTAGCTGCGCTCCATGGCCAGGCGGTCGGTCACGTCCTCATAGGTCATCAAGACGCCGCCGAAGGGATGGGGCGCCACCAGGCTGCGCAGGGTGGTGCCGTCCGGCAGGTGCAAGAGTTCCTCCACCGGCTCGATGAGGGTGCGGTAGCTCTTGATCAACTCCTGCTTATAGGCCGGGAAGTTGGACTGTTCGGGCAGGCGCCGGCGCTCGCGCAGGGCCTCCAGGACGTCGCTGAGGTGGGGCTTGCCTTCGAAGAAGGGCTCGTCCACCCCCCACAGACGCACGAAGGCCGTGTTGAAAAAGGTCAGGTGCAGATCGGCGCCATAAATGGCGATGGGCGTGCCGAGCTTTTCCAGCACCCCGGCCTGGGCGCGAACGTGGCGCCCCAGTTCCGACTTGGCCTCTTCCAGCTCGGTGCGGTCCACGGCCAGGCCCAAGAGAGTCCCGTCGGGCAGTTTTTGTTCCCGCAGCTCCATCATGCGGCGCTCGCCGTGGATCACCACATGCTCCAGGGCCGCCGCCCCTTCCGAATTGGCGATGGCCTGCTCGGAAAGGGCCTTGACCTTGCGGGCCTTGCTGCGCCCGAGCAATTCCAATCCGTTTTCAATGACCTGATCGCGGCTGGCGTCGATGCACAAGCCATAGGCCCGGTTGCAGTCCATCAGCTTTAGATCCGCGGTCCGGCGCCACAGGGGCAGGGGCAGGGAATCGAAGAGCTCCCGCCAAGCGGACTCCCGGACATGATAGGATTTTTCTGCGTCTTCCAAATGCCGCCGGTCATGGAACCACAAGATCGCGGCGCGGCCGGATGTGCGGTGACCGGTCACCGAGAAACGGTGTTGGCCGTCGCCGCGGCAGACAACGGCTTCCAGGGCGGTCCCGTCCTTGAGCAGGGCGTCCAGGCCCTTGCGGATTTGGTGCGCACCGTCGGGCATCAAGGCGGCAAGCAGGTCTTCGGGGCCACGCCCGCCGGCCGGATCCAGGCCCAAACTCTCCATCAGGCGATCAGACGCCGTCCCCCGCGGTTGGCCATCCGTGCCCATGGACAGCAGGAGATAAGACGCGGGCGCGCTATCCATCGCCCGGGCCAAAGCGTCCATATCCTGCTGGGATTGGGTGAGCTTCCGGCTCGCCACCTGCCATTGGCGCCAGCAGTACAAGCCGATCAACGCCAACAGCCCGGTCAGGGCCAAAGCGATGACGGCCGGCAGCCAAATGCTGGGCATAGCACTCATTTCAGCGAAAATCCAACTCGCGGATTGGCGCAATCCGAAAGGCGGAGGCCGACGACCGCATCATCCACGGCGCCCGGCCCCGAAAATCCGGCGATTAACGCCGCCCGGACTCCCCCGTTTAACAAAAGCGTAACGGAGTCTATGCACGTCGTGGAGTCGCGACAAGCGGCCGGGCGGCAAAAAATCGCCGCCCAGTCCGCCTTTTTTCAGGTTTTTTGTCCCTCTGGCCGCTTCAACGGCCCTGGGCCTTTAATAGCGGTACTGATCCTGCTTGAACGGCCCTTTCACGTTGACGCCGATATAGTCGGCCTGAGCCTGGCTCAGCTGGGTCAACTGGGCGCCCACCTTGGCCAAATGCAGAGCCGCCACTTTCTCGTCCAAGTGCTTGGGCAGCACATAGACTTGCCGCTCGTAGGCGCTATGGTTGTTCCACAGCTCGATCTGGGCCAGCACCTGGTTGGTGAAGGAGGCGCTCATGACAAAGCTGGGGTGGCCCGTGGCGCAGCCCAGGTTCACCAGGCGCCCCTCGGCCAGGAGGATGATGCGCTTGCCGTCGGGGAAGGAAATCTCGTCCACTTGGGGCTTCACGTTGGACCACTGCAGGTTCCGCAGGGATTCCACTTGGATCTCGTTGTCGAAGTGACCGATGTTGCACACGATGGCCCGGTCCTTCATGGCCCGCATGTGATCAAGGGTGATCACGTCCACGTTGCCGGTAGCGGTCACGAAGATGTCGGCCCGCGGTGCGGCGTTTTCCATGGTCACTACTTCGTAGCCTTCCATGGCCGCCTGCAGGGCGCAAATGGGATCGGCTTCGGTCACCAAAACGCGGGCGCCCGCGTTGCGCAGGGAATCCGCAGAGCCCTTGCCCACGTCGCCGTAACCGGCGACCACGGCGATCTTGCCCGCCATCATCACGTCGGTGGCGCGGCGGATGCCGTCCACCAGGGATTCCCGGCAGCCGTACTTGTTGTCGAACTTGGACTTGGTCACGGAATCGTTCACGTTGATGGCCGGCACCTTCAAGGTCCCGTCCTTGGCCATCTCATAGAGCCGGTGCACGCCGGTGGTGGTTTCCTCCGACAGGCCTTTCACGTCATCAAGAAGGGCCGGAAATTTATCGTGCATGACCTGGGTCAGGTCCCCGCCGTCGTCCAGGATCATGTTGGGCGTCCAGCCGTCGGGCCCCTCGATGGTCTTGTCGATCGCCCACCAGAATTCCTCCTCGCTCATGCCCTTCCAGGCGAAGACCGGCACACCGGCGGCGGCCATGGCGGCGGCGGCATGGTCCTGGGTGGAGAAAA
>JANQKX010000453.1 GCA_028280915.1 Kiloniellaceae bacterium | reverse complement strand
AGTTCAGCTGCCAATGCCGCGAGCTGCGCAGCAACGCCTCGGCCTCGTCTCCCAGGATGTCGCGGGTGCGCTGCACGGCGGACTTGGCCGTGTAGTCGTTGTGCACATGTTGCGCCGGGCGCCGCTGGGGATCGCTCATGTCGTTGGTTCGTACTGTGTGATCGAAGATCTCCACCCGATGAGCGCCGCTCAGGCGGGCCAAGAGGGCTTGCACTTGCGGATAGTAGTCCTGTTCGATCGCGGCGTCCGATGAAAAGTCCACATCCCGGGTTTCGTGGCGTAGGAACTGAAAACCTTCCCGCGCCAGGCTGGCCGGCCGCGCCAAGGTACGCCCGTTATGGATATGAACCGGTACCTCTTGGAAGGCCCCTGTAAAACGGGGCCGCACGCCGGGCCGATCCGTGTAATAGGCCGGCCGCACGGCTTGCGGAATCATATAGGAAAGCTTAGCAATCACATCCTTGCTCATATCCATCACCTTATCTCCTTACCCTAAATCCTGGCTTGACAACACTGAATATATGGCATCACACTGGAAATGAGCGAACGAGTTCTCTCTTCTCATTATTTAGCAAACCTTATTAATTGGATGCCATGGGCGACTATCTTCCCCCCCTGAATGCCCTGCGCGCCTTCGAGGCGGCGGCCCGGCTGCAAAGCTTCAAGGAAGCGGCCGGGGAACTGCACGTCACGCCGGCGGCCATCAGCCAGCAGATCCGGCTTTTGGAAGACCATCTGGACGCCAAGCTCTTCATCAGGACCACCCGGTCGCTGGCCTTGAGCGAGCGGGGAGCCGCGGCTTTCCCCTTGCTGCGGGAAGCCTTTGACAGTTTGCATGCCGCGGCCAAGCAGCTGCGGGGCAGCCCTTCCGACAAGGCCATTACCGTCAGCGTGAACCCCTCCTTCGGGTCCCTATGGCTTTTGCCGCGCTTGGAGCGTTTTAATCAGGCCCACCCGGACATTCCGGTGCGGGTAGAATCCACCAACGCCTTCGCCGACTTCCAGCGGGGCCAAGTGGATATCGCCATCCGACAAGGCCGGGGCAACTATCCGGGCTTGGCCTGTGATCTTTTGATCGCCGATTTCGCCTTGGTGGTCTGCAGTCCCCACCTGCTGGAAAAGAACACGCCCCTCACCTCCCCGGATCAACTGGCCGGCCGGCCGCTGCTGCACGTGGACTGGCCCATGGAAAAGGGCGCCGCGCCCAGTTGGGACCGCTGGCGCGTGCATCACAAACTAGACGCTTTGGATCTTTCCCAAGGCACCCGCTTCAGCATGGAGGACCTGGCCGTGCGTGCCGCGATGGCGGGCATGGGCTTCGCCCTGGCCACCTACGCCTTTGTCGCCAACGACCTTATCGAAGGTCGCCTGGTGCGCGCCTTGCCCCCGGCCTTTGACATGCCGACGGTGTTCCATCACTTTGTGGTCTATCCGCCCTTGCAAAAGGGCCGGCCGGAAAAGGTCGCCGTGTTCCGCGATTGGCTGCTGGCCGAGACCCGGGCCAACCGGCCCTCCCAGGAAGAAAAAGGCCGCGCAAGAACGGCTCGGGCGCAGAAAACAGGGAAAAGTCATGCCGCCGCAAACTGAAAATCCGCCCTTTGACGAAGCCTGGCAAGCCCAGGTCATGGCCTTGGCGGTGGCCCTGCAGGAACAAGGCTTTTGCAGCGCCGCGGAATGGTCCGAACGCTTAGGCGCGGAGATCGTCGCGGCCCAGCAACGGGGCGACCCCGACGACGGCAGCACCTACTATCAACACGTGCTGGCCACGGTGGAGGGCCTGGTGCGGGATAAGGACCTGCTCAGTGCCGACGCGCTCCTGGCCCGCCGCGCCGATTGGGAAGCGGCCTATCGCCGGACGCCCCACGGTCAGCCGGTGGTGCTGTCGGCCCACGACGCGCCTGAAGACGGTTAGTCGATTTTCCTGACCCGGTCGCCGACGGAGATCCGGCCGTCCTGTACCACCCGGCCGTAGATCCCGCGCAAGCGGTATTCCTTGCCCTCCCGCACGTTGACGAAGGTGCAGGCATCGCGGCCATAACGCTCCACGAAACTGGCGCAGCCGTTGTGGGGCTCGGCGGAGACTTGCACCACGGCCGAGCCGATCGCCAACTTCTGGCCGGGCGCCACGTTGGCGGGCGACAAATCCATGTCGATGAAAAGATTGTCCCCCGCCGGTGCCCAATTGCTTCGCTCCTGGGCGATCAACGCGATACAGCGGGCATTCATCATGCAGATCTGCACATCCGGATGGGGCGCGCCGCTGTCGGTGGATCTCCAGCAGCCATGGGCCCAGTGGTCGCCGTGCACGCCATGGGCCAAACTGATGTCCACGCTGTCCAGTTCCTTGCGCTCCCCCGGCGCGGGGCGAATGACGATACCCTGCAGTTCCCCCTCATCCTTGGGCGCGTCCAGGATGTGGGGCAAACCGTCGAGCAGTTCTTCGCGTGTCAAATGCCTGGGCATGGGCGGCGTTTCCTTTCTCCATCAAAGGGACGGGCCGGTTCCAACAGCCCTTGCGGGGTTTGGAACGGCCCTTCGCGCCACTATGTTGCAAATCTGCGGCTATGTGAAGTACTGGGGAAAATTCGCCGCCAGGGCGGCCCGCACCCGTTCGCGCACCGCTTGATCCGTGGCCGGCCGGGGAAAGCTTGTCCCGGTCACGGTTTCGAAAAGGGCCACGTAGCGCTCGCTCAGTTCCAGGATCACCTCGGATGGAATCTCCGGGACCTGGGGGTTGTCTCCTGAAAGATCCACCCTCTCGCTGAGCCACAGGCGCAGGAACTCCTTGTCCAAAATCTCCGGTTCCTGGCCCTTGGTGAGACGGTCCTCATAGCTTTCCCGGCGCCAGTAGCGGCTGGAATCCGGGGTGAGGATCTCATCGGCGATCACCAGCTTGCCGGTGCTGTCCAGGCCAAACTCGAACTTGGTGTCCACCAGGATCAGGCCCCGCTCGGCCGCCAGCTCCCGGCCCCGGCTGAAGAGGGCCAGGCTGGCCACGCAGACCTTGGTCCAGAGGGAGCGGGTCAGCAGGCCTTGGTCCAGGATCTCCTGCGCGGTAATGGGCAGGTCGTGGGCCCCCTGGGCGCCCTTGGTGGTGGGCGTGATGATAGTCTGGGGCAGCTTTTCGTTCTTGACCATGCCGTCAGGAAAGTCATGGCCATAGATCTTGCGCGCGCCATCCCGGTACATGGGCCAGATGGAGGTGCCGGTGGACCCGGTCAGATAGTCCCGCACCACCACCTCAATGGGCAGCATGTCGAGTTTCTTGGCCACGACCACATTGGGGTCCGGATAGGACAGCACGTGGTTGGGGCAGATCTCGGCGGTCTGTTCAAACCAATAGCGGGCGATCTGGGTGAGGACCTGGCCCTTCAAGGGTACGGAAGCCAAAACCTGATCAAAGGCCGACACCCGGTCCGAGGCAATCATGATGCGCCGCCCGTCGGGCAGGTCATAGGACTCCCGCACCTTGCCCCGTTGCAAATTGGGCAGTTCGGGAAAGACACCGTCATCCAGTGTGTTCAACAATGCCGTATTCGTCGCTTGCATCCGTTAAAAACCTGCTTGAAAAAACCTACTCGTAAAAAACCCATTTGGGCCAGATCGATTCTTTTTCATATAACGAACGTCGAGTCGTTGCCAGTATCCCGAAACATAAGTTCTTATGGTTTTGCGGCGCGCCCGCTATGAAGGCCGACTCCCGTTCATTAGATGGAAATTAGAACAGGAAAGCATGACAGAAATATTCGTGGATGCGGATGCCTGCCCGGTCAAATCCGAAGTGGTTCGGGTTGCCGAGCGCCATGGGCTGAAGGTCTTCCTGGTGGCCAACGGGGGCATCCGCCCCTCCCCCTCACCGCTGGTCCAGATCGTGGTGGTGCCCGACGGACCCGACGCGGCGGACATGTGGATCGCCGAGCGCATCGGTCCGGCGGACATTTGCATCACCCAAGACACGCCCCTGGCGGCCAAGTGTCTGGCGGCCGGGGCCACGGCCCTGCGCGGCAACGGCGAGCCCTTTACCCAGGCCAACATCGGCAATGCCTTGGCCATGCGCGATCTCATGGCCGACCTGCGGGCCGCCGATCCCTTTCGCGCGGGCAGCGGTAAGTCCTTCACCAAGGCGGACCGATCGCGCTTTTTGAACGCCTTGGAAACCGCGATACAAAAGGCCAAGCGGCTCACCCGATAGATAAAGGCCAACCAGCCACCGGATGGCTAAAGAACCAACGCGGAAAGGTCCACGGTCGCGCGGCGACCGATTTGTCGGCGATGGCGGCCAAGCCAGGCGGACATGGCCTTGCGCCCGCCGCCATGGAGGTAAACCAGCATGTCCCAGTCGGGGGACATGGCGCTGTTTTGGCCCAGCTTATCCGTATAGCGGTCGGCGTCCACCATATGGAAGCGGTGCCGCTTCAAGCGACCACTCAAGGAGCCGCTCCAGGTGAACAGGGGTTTGGCCAGCCGGCGCCCCTGCTCCAGCATCTCCACTTCCTTGCGGAAAGGCTGGGTGAAGATCATGCGGTTCATATGGCCCCGGATCTCCGCCGCCTTGGTGGGCAGATCGGGCGCCCGCAGGGGCGCAAGCCGAACGATCAGAGTATCGTCCGCGGCCCCCGCCTCAATCAGCGGCAAGAGGGCCGGATTGGCGGAAAAGCCCCCATCCCAGTAATGCTGACGACCGATTTTGACCGCATGGCGCAGGGACGGCAGGCAAGCCGAGGCGAGCACGGCCTCCAGGCTCACCTCCCGGCCGGTGAAC